>NZ_JBEXNW010000015.1:0-209171 GCF_040611295.1 Streptomyces sp. NPDC002935 | reverse complement strand
CGACAACGCCGCTGGGGGTCCCCCCTGCTCGAAGAGCTTGGGGGAGGGCGTGCCAGGCCCCGCGTCTCCGGCATGATCCGCCGGACAGGCCCTAGGCTCCCGCGTTCTCCTTGACGGTGAGCTTTCCCTTGCGGATCGTGGCGACGCGCGGGGCCTTCTTCGCGATCGAGGAGTCGTGCGTGACCATGATGAAAGTGAGCCCGTGCTCCTTCCACATGGCTTCGAGTACGTCCATGATCTCGTCGCGCATGGACTCGTCGAGGTTTCCGGTGGGCTCGTCGGCGAGCAGCACCTTGGGCTGCTTGACCAGGGCGCGGGCGATCGCCACACGCTGCTGCTGACCGCCCGACAGCTCGGCGGGCAGATGGCCGAGCCGCTCGGCGAGACCCACGGACTCCAGTGCCGCGGCGGCCCGTTCGCGCCGTTCCCTCGTCTTCACACCGAGCGGTACGAGCGCGGTCTCGACGTTCTCCTGGGCGGTGAGCGTGGGGATCAGGTTGAAGCTCTGGAAGACGAAGCCGATGTTCTCGCTGCGTACCTTGGTGAGTTTCGCCTCGGACAGCTTCGCCATGTCCGTGCCGTCGAGTTCGACGCTGCCCACGGTGGGACGGTCGAGCCCGCCGAGCATCTGGAGGAGGGTGGACTTTCCGCCACCGGTGGGGCCCTGGATGACGAGCCGGTCGCCGTCGCCGATCGTCAGGTCGACTCCGGCGAGCGCGTCGATCGTTTCCTTGCCCCGCGTATAGCGCTTGATGACGCCTCTGAGTTCGTACATGGTGCAACTCCTGGGATACGTAAGTACGTAAGGGGCGGGGCTTATTCGACGCGGCGCAGGGCGTCCGCGGGACGCAGCCGGGAGGCGCGCCAGCCGCCGAAGGCACCGGCGATCAGACCGCCGGCGACGGCCAGCACGACCGCGACCACGATGATGTCGACGCTGACGGGCGCGGTGAGCGCGACGTCGAGGGCCTTGGACGCGGTCTGCCGCGCGGGGCCGCCGAAGCCGCCTCCGCCGGGACCGCCGCCCTGGCCGCCGCCGCCCGTGTTCCCCAGCTGTGCCTGGAGGTTGGGGCTGATCTCGGTGACGACGTAGGCGCCCCCGAGGCCGAGGGCGATACCGAGGACGCCGCCGACCAGGCCGTTGACGATGGCCTCGCCGACCACCTGGCGGGTGACACGGCTCGACGTCCAGCCGAGCGCCTTGAGGGTGCCGAACTCGCGCACCCGGCGGGAGACGGCGGAGGAGGTGAGCAGACCGGCGACCAGGAACGCGGCCACGAGCACCGCGATCGACAGCCACTTGCCGACGTTCGAGGCGAGGTCGGAGGCGGTGGACAGGGAGCCGGAGACGGTGTCCGCGAGGTCTGCGGAGGTGGTGACCGTCGTGCCCGAGATGTTCTTCTGGATGGTGCTCTTGACGCTGGAGATCTGCTGCGAGTCGGCCGCCTTGACGTAGATCGTGGTGACCTTGTTCTTGGAGTCGCTGAGCGTCTGCGCCTGCTGGAGCGGGATGTAGAGGTTGGCGGCCGCGTCACCGCTGTCGGGCGTCGCGATGCCGATGATCTTGTACTTGACGCTCTTGACGGTGACGGTGCCGCCGAGCTTGAGCTTCTTCTCCTTGGCGTACGACTTGTCCGCGACGACGACCTTGGCGTTCGTCTCGGAGGTCTTGAACGTACGACCGCTGGTGATCTTCGACGAAGTCAGCGGGCCCAGGGCGGGCTTGGTGACGTCGGTGCCGTAGACCGAGTAGTTGTTGACGTCGAAGTCGGCGCCGCCGCCCTTGACGGTGCCCTGCGGCGAGGGCTGGGCGCCGCCGCCACCCCGACCGCCTTGCTGGTTACCGCTGTTGGGGTCCTGCTGGAACTGACCGCGGGTGAACTGGCCGTTGACCCGGATGACTTGGAGGCTCAGTCCGCCGACGGCGTCCGCGACGCCGTTCTGGGAGTCGACCTTGGCGACGGTCGAGGACGCCAGGGTCTGGAAGCCCTGGACCATGACACGGTCGCTGCTCTGCTCCTTGTCGGAATCGTTGTCGTTCGCGTCGAAGTTGAAGCGCGGGCGCTGGCTGGTGCTGGTGGCCGGCGCGGCGGCCTTGGTGACCGTCATGTCGGTCCCCAGCCCGTACAGCGACTGGAGGACCTTGCCCTGGGCCTTCTCCATGCCCGAGGACACGGAACTGACCACGATGACCAGGGCTATGCCCAGGGCGAGCCCGGAGGCGACGACGAGGGCCGCCTTTCTGCGGCGGCGCAGTTCGCGCCTCAGGTAGGTGAAGAACATGGCCGCAAGCTAGGTACGGCGCGTGATGAAGGGATAAGGCCGATATAAGAGAACGATGAGAAGGCTGTGGCCGGGCCCAGAATCCTTTGAGAAACGCCGATGCGGCGGCGGCCGTGGGGGCCGCCGCCGCATCGGCGTCAGGTCGTGTCGTGTCTCGGTCTCGGACCGTCAGGTCGTGTCTCGGGGCTCCGACCGTCGGGTCGTGCCTCGGAATCAGACGGCCGAACCGGCCTTCCAGGCCGCCCAGTCCAGGTTCCAGCCGTTGAGGCCGTTGTCCGGGGAGATGGTCTTGTCGCCGGTGTTCTTGACGACCACGACGTCACCGATCAGCGTGTTGTTGTAGAACCACGCGGCGGGCGTGTTGGCGTCCTTGGCACCCTTGGTGTCGGACAGGCCGACGCAGCCGTGGCTCGTGTTGACGGAGCCGAAGATGGACTTCGGGCCCCAGTAGTTGCCGTGGATGAAGGTGCCGGAGTTCGACAGCCGCATGGCGTGCGGCACGTCCTTGATGTCGTACTCGCCCTTGCCGTCTTCCTTCTTGAAGCCGACCGTCGAGCCGTCCATCCGGGTCTCCGTGAACTTCTCGGAGATCACCATCTGGCCCTGGTAGGTCTTGTTCTCGGGCGAACCGGCGGAGATCGGGATGGTCTTGATCGTCTTGCCGTCCTGCGTGACCTTCATCGTCTTGGTCTGGGCGTCGACGATGGAGACCTGGTTGCGGCCGATCTTGAAGGTGACCGTCTTCTCCTGCACGCCATAGACACCGCCCGCGCCCTCGACGCCGTCGAGGTTCAGCTTGAGGGTGACGGTGGAGCCGCCGGTCCAGTAGCTCTCGGGGCGGAAGTCCAGGCGGTTGGCGCTGAACCAGTGCCCGACGACCTCCTGGCCGCTGCTGGAGGAGACGGTGATCCCCTTCTGCACCGCGGACTTGTTGGTGATCGCCTTGTCGAAGTTGATCGAGACCGGCATGCCGACGCCGACGGTGGAACCGTCCTCCGGCGTGAAGTTGCCGATGAAGCTGTTGGCCGGGGAGACCGTGGTGAACGACGCGTTCTCGTGGGCGGTGCGGCCCTCGGAGTCGGCGGCCTCGGCGGCGATCTTGTACGTGGTGGCGCGCTCCAGCCGGTTGAGCGGCTTCCAGCTCTTCTTGTCCGCGGATATCTGACCGGCGACGGCGGTGCCGGTCGCGGTCTTCATCGTGACGGACGTGAGCGAGCCCTTGCTGACCGTGACCGCGGTGCCGTTGTTGATGGAGGCGTTGTCGGAGCCGTCCTTGGGCGTGATCTTGATCTGGGCCTCGGAGGTCTTCTTGGCCGCGGCCTCGTCGACCTTGGCCGCCGACGTGCTGTCGCCGCCGTCCGATGCGCCGGCCTTGTCGTCGCCTCCGCTGCACGCAGAGAGCACCAGCACCCCGCCGAGCAGTGCGGACGCGGTCATCAGACCCTTGCGCCGCTTACTGTCCGTCATCACACGCTTCTCCATCGTTGCCGAATCCCGAAAAGACACGAGAGCCCCGTAAGAATCATCAACGCCGCAACCGGTTCACCCCGTTCCACTTCCCACGGAAGTGTGGCCCACGCCACTTCCGGACACGTGCACGGGAGTGATGCGGAAGGGACTGGTGCGCCTCCGGAGACGAAAGAACCCCGGACGGCGGTTGCCGGCCGGGGTCACGAATTTCCCAAGCCGCGTCAGTCGCGTACGTCTTCCTCGTCGTCCTCGTCAGCATCATCCTCGTCGAGGTCCCAATCCGGCGAATCGGGATCGTAGTCAATGGGCTCGCTGCTCCAGGAGGCCTGGGCGAGTTCGATCCCAGGCACCTCGCTGACCAGGTCGAACGGATCGACGAGATAGGCAAGAGCCTCGGCCGTGTCTTGCGTCACTGCACCCTCGGCGTGCGACCGCTCGTCGGCCGGCATGGCCTCGTCGTCGCCGATCCGGCGCAGCGCGGCCTTGGTGACGGCGTCGGCGTCGTCGATTTCCAGCACAAGTTCGACACGAAGTCGGACAAACCGTGATGTCTCAGGGGTACTCATGGGAGGGAGCGTACGGCCCACTGGATGCGCGACTTTCCCACGACCCGCGCCTTTCATTAGCATCGCCCCACACGGCCAATTCGCCAGCGCCACAAGGGGATCGATATTTCGTGTCCGCCGCACGTCGATCGTTGCTGACCGCCACCGCAGCCGGGACCCTCCTGGGTGCCCTGTGGTTCGTCCCGTCCGCCAACGCGACCCAGGACGTACCCACTCCGAGCGGGTCGGCGTCGGCGTCGATGGACGCACCGGCCGACTCCGCCGCCACACGGATCTCCACGGAGTCGGACAACGCGCCGGACACGCAGTCCGGCGGTGAGGGGACCCGGCTCGCCGACACCGGCAGTGTGGACACGACGCCGTATCTCGTCGGCGGCACGCTCTTCCTCTGCCTCGGTTCCGGATTCGTGACGTATTCCGTGCGCCGTGAGCGCACGACGGCCTACTGAGCGTACTGACCGCGCTCCGGACAACCCACAGGGAAGCCATGCGAGAGCTGAGCGAGCTGACCGACGTCGAGGAACCTGCGTGGCCGCTGCTGTCCCAGGCGCTCGCCACCAGCGGAGTGTCCATGGAAGTGCTTCCGGTGGACCCCGAGCTGGGCCGCGCCAGCCTGCTCCAGTTGCAGATCACCGCTCGGTCCTGGCTGGGCGGGATGGTGCTCAACTGCGGTGGGGTGGTGCTCGACAGCGGATGGCTGCGGATCTACGGCAGTCCGGCGGAGGACCTGTCGGCGGGGCTGCCGGGCGGCTCGACGGACCTTCCCTCGCTGGCCGAGGTCAACGAGTTCCCCGAGCGGTTCGATCCGGCCTGGCGCCCCCGGGACGGCGGGCTCGTCGTCGGTCACGACGTGCTGGGCGGGGTGTTCGTGCTCAATGGCGCCGACCCGGAGTCGGTGGGGCGTCCCGGGCATCCCGGCGAAGTCGTGTACTTCGCGCCGGACTCACTGAAGTGGGAGGCACTCGAAGTAGGACACGCGGGGTGGCTCCAGTGGCTCCTCAGCGAGGGCACGGAGCACTTCTACGACACGCTGCGGTGGCCCGGCTGGCGGGCGGAGTCCGGCGCCCTGACGGGCACACAGGGGCTGTCCGTGGTGCCGTTCCTGTGGTCGGCGGAGGCGCGGCGCGACCTCATGTCGACGAGCCGCCGCGCGGTACCGCTGTCCGAAATCCTCGATCTGCACCGGGACTTCGGCCTCAAGCTGGACAAGGTGGACCCGGGCTTCCTCGGCGACGTCTGAACCCGGCGCCGCCACGTGACACAGCGTCCAGGCCCGACGACCGACAGGTGATACCTGGCCGGAGACCGGGAGCCGGACATGCCTCGGCCCCGCGCCCCTGAGGGGTGCGGGGCCGAGGCGAAGCCGAACGGATCCGTTCAGGCGGCCCTGCGGCCGCCACCGCTCTGGCCACCGTTCTGGCCGCCGCGCTGCGGAGCGCGCCCGCGGCCGCCGGAGCGACCGGTACCCGCGCCGCCACCGGCTTCGGTGCGACGGCCGCCGGCGGCTCCGCCGGCTTCGCTGCGACGGCCTCCGGCCGCTGCGCCGCCGCCCGTGCGACGGCAGGTGGCCGCGCCACCCGCCGCGCCCGCGCCGCCCGTGCCCGGACGTCCGCCGCGCTGCTGGCGCGGCTGGCCGTCCGACGCGGCGTTCGTGCGGGTGGCCGTGCCGGTACCGGCGACCGACGGCCGCCTGGCCCCGCCCCCGGTGGCACGCCGCGCCTTGGGCCGCTGCTTCGGCTGTTCGGCCTGCTGCGGGACCTCGATCACGACCGGGACGCCGGAGGGCTCGCGGGCGCCGGTGAGGCGGGCGAGTTCCTCGTCGCTGGACTTGACGCGGGCGGTGCGCGGCGTGATGCCGGCGTCCGCCATCAGGCGGGTCATCTCACGCTTCTGCTCGGGGAGCACCAGCGTGACGACGCTGCCGGACTCTCCGGCGCGGGCGGTACGGCCGCCGCGGTGGAGGTAGTCCTTGTGGTCGGTCGGCGGATCGACGTTGACCACGAGGTCGAGGTCGTCGATGTGGATGCCGCGGGCCGCCACGTTCGTGGCGACGAGTGCGGTGACCTGACCGTTCTTGAACTGGTCGAGGGTGCGGTTGCGCTGCGGCTGGCTGCGCCCGCCGTGCAGGGCGGAGGCCCGGACACCGCTGGCGAGCAGCCGCTTGGTGAAGCGGTCGGCGCCGCGCTTGGTGTCGACGAAGAGGATCACCCGGCCGTCGCGGGCGGCGATCCGCGTGGCGACCGCCTTCTTGTCGGTCTCGTCGGCGACGTGCAGCACGTGGTGCTCCATGGTCGTCACCGCGCCCGCGGACGGGTCGACGGAGTGCACCACGGGGTCGGTGAGGAACATCTTGACGAGTTTGTCGATGTTCTTGTCGAGCGTGGCCGAGAAGAGCAGCCGCTGGCCGCCCGGCTCGACCTGCTTGAGCAGCGCGGTGACCTGCGGCATGAAGCCCATGTCGGCCATCTGGTCGGCCTCGTCCAGCACGGTGATCGCGACCTGGCCGAGGGCGCAGTCGCCCCGCTCGATGAGGTCCTTGAGCCGCCCGGGGGTGGCCACGAGCACCTCGACGCCGCGGCGCAGCGAGCCGGCCTGCCGGCCGATCGACATCCCGCCGACGGCGGTGGCCACGCGCAGGTTGACGGCGGTGGCGTACGGCGTGATCGCGTCGTCGACCTGCTGGGCGAGCTCGCGCGTGGGGACGAGGACGAGAGCGAGCGGGTTCCTCGGCTCGGCGCGGCGGCCGGCCGTGCGGGCGAGGAGGGCGAGCCCGAAGGCGAGCGTCTTGCCTGAGCCGGTGCGTCCGCGGCCGAGCACGTCGCGCCCGGCGAGGGAGTTCGGCAGGGTGGCGCCCTGGATCGGGAAGGGCTCGGTGACGCCCTGGGCCGCGAGGGTCTTCGTCAGGGCGGCCGGCATGTCCAGCGCGTCGAACGACTCGACGGCGGGCAGCGCCGGTGTGATGGTCTCGGGCAGGGAGAACTCCTGCGGCGGCGTGACCTTGCGGGCGCCACCACGGCCGGCGCCCCGGCCGGTGTTGCGGCCTGCGCTGTTCGCGGAGCCGCCGGTCTGTGCGACGCGTGCGTTTGCCGGCCGCTTACGGACGGGACGTTCGGATCGAGTCATGCTGGATCTGGATTTCCTTCCTGGGCCCCACGGACTGCACACACAGCGCTCACCACCTGCATGAGCTGTCACAGCGCTGAGCCGGGACCAGCACCCGAAGGTGCGGGACCCGGCTCTGGAAAAGCGCGCCTCGAACTAGGCGGGGAGGATGTTCTCCGCCTGCAGGCCCTTCTGGCCCTGCGTGACCTCGAAGGAGACCTTCTGGCCCTCGACGAGCTCACGGAAGCCGGAGCTGGCGATGTTCGAGTAGTGGGCGAAGACGTCGGGGCCGCCGCCGTCCTGCTCGATGAAGCCGAAGCCCTTTTCCGAGTTGAACCACTTCACGGTGCCAGTAGCCATGTTGTTCTCCTGAACAGGTAGTGGGCCCCCATCCGGAGATGCACCGGGTAATGCCGGAGATGCCGGTAAAACAAAACGCGCCTGCGGAGGATTCCGATCAGGCGCACAAAGTAAATGGGTACCAAAAACGTATCAATGAGACAGTAGCACACGCTGCGGCGAGGGTGCGAGGCGAGGTACGTGGGCCGGGACACACCCGGCCCACGTACCTCGAAACGCCGTTGGCGCAGGCCCTAGGCGAGCGGGCCGGTCACCGGCTCCACCACGGCCACCACGCGGCCCGCGCGCACGAACGCGTCCGCCGCCTCCAGGTCGGGGGCGAGGAAACGGTCCGGGCCGGGGCCCTGGACGCCGGCCGCGCGGACGGCGTCGATGACCGCCCGCGACGCCGGGGCCGGAGTGAGGCCCTCGCGCAGTTCGATCGCGCGCGTGGCGGCGTACAGCTCGATCGCCACGATGCGGGTCAGGTTGTCGACGGCGGTACGCAGCTTGCGCGCTGCCGACCAGCCCATGGAGACGTGGTCCTCCTGCATGGCGGAGGAGGGGATGGAGTCCGCGGACGCCGGTACGGCGAGCCGCTTCATCTCGCTGACCAGGGCGGCCTGCGTGTACTGGGCGATCATCAGGCCCGAGTCGACGCCGGCGTCGTCCGCGAGGAACGGCGGCAGCCCGTGCGAGCGGTTCTTGTCGAGCAGCCGGTCGGTACGGCGCTCGGCGATCGAACCGAGGTCGGCGGCGGCGATGGCGAGGAAGTCGAGGACGTAGGCGACCGGGGCGCCGTGGAAGTTGCCGTTCGACTCGACGCGGCCGTCGGGCAGCACGACCGGGTTGTCGACCGCGGAGGCCAGCTCGCGCTCGGCGACCGTGCGGGCGTGCGCGAGGGTGTCCCGGCCCGCGCCGGCGACCTGCGGGGCGCACCGCACGGAGTAGGCGTCCTGGACACGCGGGGCGTCGTCCTGGTGGTGGCCGGTGAGCTCCGAACCCTTCAGCACGGCCAGCATGTTGGCGGCGCTGGCACCCTGGCCGGGGTGCGGGCGGATGGCGTGCAGCTCGGGGGCGAGGACCTTGTCCGTGCCGAGCAGCGCCTCAAGGGAGAGCGCGGCGCTGACGTCGGCCGACTTGTACAGCATCTCCAGGTCGGCGAGGGCCATGACCAGCATGCCGAGCATGCCGTCGGTGCCGTTGAGAAGGGCGAGGCCCTCCTTCTCGCGCAGCTCGACGGGGGCGATCCCGGCCTCGGCGAGCAGGTCGCCCGCGGGCCGCACGACACCGTCGGGACCCTCGGCGTCGCCCTCGCCCATCAGTGTCAACGCGCAGTGGGACAGGGGCGCCAGGTCGCCGGAGCAGCCGAGCGAGCCGTACTCGTGGACGACCGGGGTGATGCCGGCGTTCAGGATGTCCGCCATCGTCTGCGCAACCTCGGGCCGCACACCCGTGCGGCCGGAGCAGACGGTCTTGAGCCGCAGGAACATCAGCGCGCGGACGACCTCACGCTCCACCCGCGGGCCCATCCCGGCGGCGTGCGAGCGGACGATGTTGCGCTGCAGCTGGGCGCGCAGTTCCGGGCTGATGTGCCGGGTCGCCAGGGCGCCGAAGCCGGTGGAGACGCCGTAGACGGGCTCCGGCTTGGCCGCCAGCGCCTCCACGATCTCGCGGGCCGCGGCAAGGGCCGCCACCGCTTCACCGGAGAGCTCGATCCGGGCGCCGTCGCGCGCCACGGCGAGAACGTCGGACGTGGTCACTCCGGACGTCCCCACCACCACAGTGTGCATATCCATATTCAGGAGCGTACGCAGTGAATTCGATGATGTCACTAGTGGGTGGCCGGTTGACCCCTTACTCCGGCGTACGTCACAGCGGCGCCCGCGCCCCCCACGGGGGAGGCCCTCGTGGGGGGCGCGGGGGCGGGGCCGGTCGTGCCGTCCCGGGGGCGGGACCGGTCGTTCCGGCTCACGGGCGGGGCCGGTCGTGCCGTCCCCGGAACCTGCGGCGTTCGCCCTCCGTGGGCGACGGCGCGTCCGCGAGGCGTACGACGGGATCGTCGGGGCCCTCGCGTCCGGCGACCACGGGCTTCGCGGCCCGGACGGCCTTCGCTCGGTACTGGGCCGCGTCCGCCAGCCGGAACAGCCGGCGCGCCGACCGTACGGGCCCGATCGGGTCCTCGGTCGAGGCGACCCCGCACGCCACGCCGTCCCCCAGTTCCAACTCGGCGGCACGGCGGCAGAGTTCGTCGGCGATACGGACCACCTCGTCCGCCGACGGACCCAGCGCGAGCAGGCAGAACTCGTCGCCGCCCAGACGCGCGGCGAGGGTGCCCGGGAGCATGGCCCCGCACAGCGAGAGCACCGACCCGAACCGTTCGAGGAGCCGGTCGCCGACGGCGTGCCCCCGGGTGTCGTTGACGCGCTTGAGCCCGTTGAGGTCGCAGACGACGAGGCTGACCACGGATCCGTCGCTCTTGTGCCGCTCGACGGCCTCGTCGAGACGCAGGTCCACGGCGCGGCGGTTGGCGAGTCCGGTCAGGGCGTCGGTGTAGGCGAGGCGCCGGGCCTCCTCCAGCCGCTCGGTCTGGGCGATCCCGGCGGCGACGACGGAGGCGAGGACGGTCGCGAAGTCGGCGTCGGCCCGGCCGAACACGGGGACCCCGGCCGAACGGGCCACGTAGAGCTCTCCCCACGCCCGCCCGTGCAGCACGATCGGCGCGACGACACAGCAGCCGCGCCCCCGTCTGCGCAGCGCGGCGACGCGCTGGTGGCAGTAACCGGCGGGCCCCGACGCCGGACCCCCCGCGGTCTCGACCCAGGCGTTGGGCTCGCCGCCGCCCGCCCACCGCTCGTGCAGGAACTCGGTGATCTCCGGGAACTGGTGCACCGGATACGCCTCCCCGTCGGGGAACTCGTCCTCGTCCGGGGCGCGGTCGCCCACGTTGACCAGCACCCGCAGCCGACCGAGTTCGCGCTCCCACACGGAGAGCGCGGCGAAGCTCCCGGCCAGCGCGTGACACGCGCCGAGCGCCGCGGCCCGCCACGACTCCCGCGGAGTGTGCGCCGCCGCCATCCCCTGCGCCAGCGTCACCACGGCCCTCAGCCGGCTGTCCTCTCCCATCACCCCAGGTTAGGGATATTTACGCACATTTGGGATATTGGCAGGGCGAACAGGGGTCCGAGTCGCGAGGCCGGCCCGTGCCGGGGAGCGGCATGCCGTGGGGGCTACTCCCCCGGCCACTCCGGCTTGCGCTTCTCGTTGAAGGCGGCGACCCCCTCGGCCCGGTCCCCGGAGAAGGCGACGGACCGCCAGGCCGCGTCCTCGACGTCCAGGCCGGCGCGCAGGTCGAGTCCGTGACCGAGACGCAGGGCGCGCTTGGCGGCACGCAGCCCGACCGGGGAGTTCGCGGCGATACGGGCGGCCAGGGCGAGGGCTTCCGCCCTGTCCTGCCCCGCCTCCACCAGCTCGTCCACCAGTCCCAACTCCCGTGCCTCGGCCGCCTCCAGACGCCGCGCGGAGAAGATGAGCTCGGCCGCGCGCGCGGCACCGACCCGGCGCGGCAGCAACTGCGTACCGCCGCCGCCGGGGATCACGCCGACGGACACCTCGGGCAGCCCGACGACCGCCGTACGGTCGGCCACGATCAGGTCGCAGGACAGCGCCAGCTCGAACCCACCGCCCAGCGCGAAGCCGTGAACGGCGGCCACGGTCGGCATCGGCAGCTCCAGGACACCGGCGTACGCGGCTCGCGCGACCGGGCGCTGCCGCACCAGGTCGGCGTCGGTGAAGGAGTTCCGCTCCTTCAGGTCGGCGCCGACACAGAAGGCGCGCTCATGGGTGGAGGTGAGCACGACCACGCGCACATCCCGGTCGGCGGCGAGGGCGTCGCAGGCACCGGCGATCGAACGGGCCATGTCCGTGGACACGGCGTTCATGGCCTTGGGCCGGTCGAGGACGAGCTCGGCGACGTACGCGTGCCGCCGTACGACGACGAACTCGCCGAACCTTCGCTCGCCGGGCTCCGTCCCCTGCCCGGCCCCCTGCTCCGCGCCTCGCTCCGCCCCTTGCTGCGCCATGACACCCTCCCGGTTAACGCGGGTTAACAATCGACGCCCCGATCATCGCAGCCGGGGCCGTCCGACGAAACCCGCCCCCTCGCCCCGTACGTCCTCGTTCGAGTGACATCCCGCCCAACTCCGGTTCAGCGCCCTCAAACCGCGCATAACCTGCGCACCGCCACAGCGCATTCGGGACGCCGGCACATCGGGGAGGGACGACCATGACGAACCGCGAGACACCGCAGGCCACCAGCACCCGGCCGGGCCCACGACCCACACCCACAGCCACGCGACCGACGATCCCGAGGCAGGCCGACGCCACCCCGCCGGACAGCTCGCCGCCGACGGGTGCAGCGGCACCGGCCGGCTCGGCGGGGCCCCGCTCCACGGCAGTGGGCCCGACGGCGTCCACCGCGCCGGCGAGTACGCGGTGGATCCGCGTCACGCCCCTCAGCAGGGCGATGTCCGCCCCCACGCCGTTCAGCGCCACAGCGTTCGGCGCGCTGAACAGGGCCACCGTGAGGACGACCACCGTAAGAACGTCCTCTGTTCCGACAGGCACCGCCGAGGCCGGCGCCGCGAAGCCCGGGAGCGGGAACGCCGGGGCCATGCCGGACAGGGCCGCGAAGGTCTGGGCCTCCGCACCCGGGGTGCCGACGCAGGGGTCCGCAGCGGGCACTCAGGGACGAGCGACCGGGACTGCGGCAGGCACCCAAGCACGAGTTGCCGGGGCTGCGGCAGGCGCCTCGTTGCGAGAAGCCGGAGCTGCGGCGGACACCCCGGCGCGAGGCACCAGGGCCGCGGCAGGTGCTGCAGCGCAAGGGAGCGAGGCTGCGGCGGGCGCCTCGGTGCGGGGGAACAAGGCTGCTGCGGCTGCCATGGTGCAAGGGGCCAGGGCTGCGGCGGGTGTTCGGGGGTCGGAAGGTGGGGTGGATGTCGCTGGTCGGGGGCGAGGGATCGTTCCGGCGCCGCGGTCGGGCGGCGAGCGCGGGCCCGTGCTCGCGCACGGCGACGACGACCCCGCTCCCGTCCGGCTCCGCACCGTCCGGGGGCGGCACCGCAGGCCCCGGCCGCGACGCGTGCTCTTCGCCGTGGGGGGACTCGCGCTCGCCGCGGGAGTGCTGAGCTTCGCCCGGATGGCACCGGAGTCGGTGAACGGAGGCACGGGGAACACGGAGGCTGAACCGGCCGCGACGGCCACGGACGCGGACACGGAGTCGGCGGCCGACGCCGTCGCCACCGTCGAGGCCCCTCCCTCGTCCCCGCACCCCGGGGCCGCCACGGCGAGCACCGCGATGGGCGGGGCGAGCCCGGCGCCCACCTCGGGCGTGGCCCTGATCCCGTCGTCGGTCCCGACGACACCCGGGGCCCTCCCGGCGGCCCGCGGCGACGCCCCCGTCGCCACCGCGCCGGGCACCACCGGCATCCCCACCGCCGCGATGACGACACCACCGCCACGGCCACCGGCGCCCACGTCCGTCCCCACCACGACGGCCCCGCGGCACACCGCGTCCCCGACCACACCCGCGCCGGCGCCTCCGCACCAGCCGCCGAACGTGTGCGTACCGATCGTGGGAATCTGCGTCAACGGGCTGCTGTCACCCGGACACCACGAAGACGAGTGACCGGGCGCGGCGCCAGGCGGGCTACACATCGGCGCGCGCATGCCTGCCGAACACGCCCGCCGAACCAGCTCGACTCGGCTCGGCTCGGCTGAGGAGACCTCTTACGCCTCGTTGTCCCGGCGAGCCAGCAGCCACGGTTCGATGACACCCAGGCCGCGGACGGGCCGCTGCCACATCGGCTGGAGCGCGAAGCGGTACGAGGGGGGTTCCTCGCCCTCCTTCTCGGCCGTGGCCGCGGCCTCGGCGGCCTCCGCCTCGGAGGCGGGAGCGTCGCCGGTGCGGGTCAGCTCCTCCGCGAGGGCGCCGTCGACGAGGACGGCGTCGCGCGGCGCTATCGACGTGAGACGGCTCGCCAGGTTCACGGTCGTACCGAACACATCGCCCATACGTGTGGTCACCGTGCCGAAGGCGATGCCGACCCGCAGCTCCGGCATCGTCTCGTCGTTCGCCATCGTCTCGATGAGCCGCAGCGCGATCTCGGCGGCGACACCGGCGTCGTCCGCGGAGTAGAGCACCTCGTCGCCCAGCGTCTTGATGAGCCGGCCCCCGTGGGCCGCCACCAGGTCCGCGGCGGTGGTCTCGAAGGCCTCGACGAGTTCGCCGAGCTCCTCTTCCTCCATGCGGCGCGTCAGCCGGGTGAAGCCGACCAGGTCCGCGAAGCCGACGGCGAGGCGGCGGTCGACCATCTCCTCGTCGTCCGCGGCCTGCACGACCCGGCCGGTGGCGGCGGCGAGCTGGCGGCGCCAGACGTAGACGAGGAACTCCTCCAGTTCGGGCAGGAGCAGTTCGATCAGGGGGTACGTCACCTCGGTGCGCGTCATCCCCGGTTCCGGGGGCTCGGTCAGACCCTCCAGAAAGGAATCGATCTGCCATTCGGCCAGACGGGCGGTGGTCTGCCCGGTGGACCGGGCGACCTGGACGGCCATGGCCTCGCTCAGCAGGCCCGCCTCGACGAGACCGGCGAGGCGGCGCAGAGCGAGCACGTCCGCCTCGGTCAGCGCCTTGGCCTGGCCGATGTCGGCGAAGCCCATCGCCCGCCAGAAGCGGGAGGCCAGCTCCATGGAGACGCCCGCGCTGCGGGCCGCCTGGAACGGGGTGTAGCGCCGCTCGGCGCCGAGGATGAGCCCCTCCAGGCGCAGGGCGAGCGGGTCCTCACCGGAGTCCGTCTCGGCCTCCGGGTCCACCCGGCCGTTCGCCTGGTGCCGGGCGTCATGCCGGACGTCCGGCCGTCCCTCGGTCCGGTCGTGCCTGCGGATGTCGCTCCCCACCTCGGAGTGGTCGTCGTTGCGGATGTCGGTTCCCGCGTCCGAGCGATCTTCCGAGCGGTCTTCCGGGCGGTGGTCCGGGCGCTCCTCGGGGCCGGTGCCGGTCCCGGGGTCGGGACGGGCGTCCTGCCGGGAGTCGCCGTCCGCGGCGGCCCGTGCGGGTGTCGCGTCCGTGACCGGCCCGGCGGTACGGCCCGGCTCGCCGTCGGGGGCGGGGTGGGTACCCGTGCCGGAGCCGGTGTCGTCGACGGTCACTCCTGCTGCCCTTCCGATCTGCCATGGTCAGGTATCGACCGCGCTCAACTCTACGGCAGGTGTGCGCTGGCTCACTCCCGATGCCGGGACCGAGGTCGGAGACGGTGCCGAGGGGTCACACCGCCCGCCGACCCCGCCTCACATCACCCGCCGACCGACGCGTCACACCGCCCATGGACCCATCACGTCACACCCCGCCCGTAGACCCATCACGTCACACACCGCGCACGGACGCATCACGTGAAGTCGCCCTCCGGCACAGCACGCGCTCCGCACGGAGGCGGACCGCGTCACACCGCCCGCAGATGCACGACGTCCCCGGCCCCCACCGGCTCCTGCACGCCCTCCTCCGTGGCGATGACGAGCCGCCCGTCCCCGTCCACGGCGACGGCCTCCCCGACGATCGACCGGCCTCCGGGCAGTTCGGCCCGCACCGTGCGCCCGAGCGTCGCGCACCCGGCCGCGTAGGTGGCCTGGAGGCCGGACGCGGCGGGATCGCCGGCCGCGTCGCGCCAGCGCCCGTACCACTGCTCCAGGGAGCGCAGCACGGCCCTCAGCACGGTGGCACGGTCCGTGGTCGCCGCGCCCGCCAGCGCCAGCGATCCCGCTCCCGGCACGGGCAGCTCGTCCTCACGCAGGGTGACGTTGATGCCGATGCCGACCACGACCGCGTCGGTGCCGGCGCGCTCGGCGAGGATGCCGCCGGCCTTGCGTTCCTCGCCGTCCACGGTGACCAGCAGGTCGTTGGGCCATTTGAGTGCCGTGTCGACCCCGGCGGAGCGCGAGAGCGCCGTCGCGACGGCGACGCCGGTGAGCAGCGGCAGCCAGCCCCAGCGTTCGACGGGAACGCCGGTGGGCTTCAGGACCACGGAGAAGAAGAGGCCGGAGCGGGCCGGCGCCGTCCACTGGCGGTCCAGGCGGCCGCGCCCGGCGTTCTGTTCCTCGGCGACGAGGACCGCGCCCTCCTCGGCCCCTTCCTTGGTCACGCGGCCGACCAGATCGGAGTTGGTGGACCCGGTGCGCTCCACCACCTCCACGTCGCTCCACAGTCCGTCCTCGGCGACCAGCGCCCTGCGCAGGGCGGCCCCGTTCAGAGGCGGACGGTCCAGGTCGGACCACCGATTGTCGTTCGCGTCTGATGCATCTCGCGGCGTCATGCAACCCACCCTAGGTGTGGTAAACGCCGCACTGCCGATCGGTAGGCGCACCACTACGCTACGGATGAGTAGCAAGCCCCCCTTCTGAGCACCTCACACCCTCACCCCCCTAGAGCAGGCAGGGAGCCGCATCCCGATGTCCGAGCCGGAAGAGCTGCAACACCCCGACATCCACACCACCGCGGGCAAGCTCGCGGACTTGCAGCGCCGCATCCAAGAGGCGACGCACGCCGGCTCGGAGCGCGCCGTCGAAAAGCAGCACGCCAAGGGCAAGTTGACGGCCCGTGAGCGCATCGAGCTGCTGATGGACGAAGGTTCCTTCGTCGAGTTCGACGAGTTCGCGCGGCACCGGTCGACCGACTTCGGGCTGGAGAAGAACCGCCCGTACGGTGACGGTGTGGTCACCGGCTACGGCGCGGTCGACGGCCGCCCGATCGCCGTGTTCTCCCAGGACTTCACGGTTTTCGGCGGTGCCCTCGGCGAGGTCTACGGCCAGAAGATCATGAAGGTGATGGACTTCGCGCTGAAGACCGGCTGCCCGGTCATCGGCATCAACGACTCGGGTGGCGCGCGGATCCAGGAGGGCGTCAGCGCGCTCGGCATGTACGGCGAGATCTTCCGCCGCAACACGCACGCGTCGGGCGTCATTCCGCAGATCAGCCTGGTCGTCGGCCCGTGCGCGGGCGGTGCGGTGTACTCCCCCGCCATCACCGACTTCACGGTCATGGTCGACCAGACCTCGCACATGTTCATCACCGGTCCGGACGTCATCAAGACGGTGACGGGCGAGGACGTCGGCTTCGAGGAGCTGGGCGGCGCCCGCACGCACAACGCCGTGTCGGGCGTGGCCCATCACATGGCGGGCGACGAGAAGGACGCCATCGAGTACGTCAAGCAGCTGCTGTCGTACCTGCCGTCGAACAACCTCAGCGAGCCCCCGGTGTTCCCGGAGGAGGCGGACCTCACCCTCACGGACGAGGACCGCGAGCTGGACACGATCGTGCCGGACAGCGCGAACCAGCCGTACGACATGCACGCGGTGATCGAACACGTCCTGGACGACGCCGAGTTCTTCGAGACGCAGGCGCTGTTCGCGCCGAACATCCTCACCGGCTTCGGCCGGGTCGAGGGCCACCCGGTCGGCATCGTCGCCAACCAGCCGATGCAGTTCGCCGGTTGCCTGGACATCGACGCGAGCGAGAAGGCCGCGCGCTTCGTGCGGACGTGCGACGCGTTCAACGTGCCGGTCCTCACCTTCGTGGACGTGCCCGGCTTCCTCCCTGGCGTCGACCAGGAGCACACCGGCATCATCCGCCGCGGCGCCAAGCTGATCTACGCGTACGCCGAGGCGACCGTCCCGCTGATCACGATCATCACCCGCAAGGCCTTCGGCGGCGCGTACGACGTCATGGGCTCCAAGCACCTGGGCGCCGACCTCAACCTGGCCTGGCCCACCGCGCAGATCGCCGTGATGGGCGCGCAGGGCGCGGTGAACATCCTGCACCGCCGCACCATCGCGGCCGCCGAGGACCAGGAAGCCACCCGGGCCCGGTTGATCCAGGAGTACGAGGACACGCTGCTGAACCCGTACACGGCGGCCGAGCGCGGTTACATCGACGGCGTGATCATGCCGTCGCAGACCCGCTCCCACGTCGTACGCGGTCTGCGTCAGCTGCGCACGAAGCGGGCATCGCTTCCCCCGAAGAAGCACGGCAACATCCCGCTCTAGTCCCCGCAGACCCGGATCCTGGGAGCAGATATGACGATCAAGGTCGTACGGGGCAATCCGACCCCGGAGGAGCTGGCCGCCGCACTGGCGGTGGTCCGCGCACGCGCCGCGGCGGCGGCATCCGCCCCGTCCGGCGCGTCCGGGCCGCGTGACTCCTGGTCCGACCCGGCCCGTATCGCGGCACACCGGCTCCCGCGGCCGGGCCCGACGTCGTGGGGCCGCAGCTACTGGCCGGGCTAGAACCCGGCCCGGGCCTGAGCCCCTGGCCATGCCAGGGGCTCAGGCGTTGTCCTGGAGCACCGCCGCGACGGCTTCGGCCATCACCGCGTACCCGGCGTCGTCGGGGTGCAGGTGGTCGCCGAAGTCGTACGCCGGGTGCAGCCGGTCCGGGTCCGTCGGATCGGCCAGGGCGCGGTTCAGGTCCACGACCGCGTCCCACTCCCCGCGCGCCGGGTCGCGGATCCACGCGTTCACCTCGTGGCTCACCTTCGCCGCGTGCTCGCCCCAGTGGTCGGAGCCGCCGAAGGGCAGCAGGGTCGCGCCGATCACCCGGAGCCCACGCGCGCGGGCCAGGTGTATCAACTTCCGGTACCCGGCGATGAGTTCGTCGGCCTCGACCACCGGGGCCGGCTGGTAGGTCGGCTGTTCGTCCGTTTCGCCGAAGCCGATGTCGTTGACGCCCTGGAGCACGACCAGTGTGCCCACGCCCGGGTGGTCGAGGACGTCGCGGGCGAGCCGGTGGACGCCCTTCTCCCCGTACCAGGCGGAGTCGTTGAGCAGCAGGTTCCCGCCGATGCCGGCGTTGAGCACGGGCCGCCCGGTGTGCTCGGCGAGCGCGTCGGACCAGCGCCGGTCCGCACCCGGGGTGGAGCCGAAGCCGTCGACGACGGAGTCCCCGAAGAGCGCGATCCCGTCCCGGCGTCCGCCCGCGTCGACCTCGACCGCGGACAGGAAGTACCAGGATTCGGTGGCCTGCGTGAAGCCGTGCCCTTCGAGGTCGTGGAGGCGGTCCCCGGCGCCCCGGTAACTGGTCGCGAAGGCCTGCGCGTGAAAGGTCGCGGGCCCCGTGACGGCGTCGAAGTGCAGGGTGACGGTCACCGACTCCAGTGACCGCAGGCCGAGTTCGGCGGCATCGCTGACGAGGTGGCCGCCCGCCGGGATCTCGGCGGAGGCGGCCCCTTCGAAGGTGAGCCGCCGCAGCGAGCCCGCCTCGACGGCCGCGCCGCGGGCCGTGCGGGCGACGGTGGCGCCCGCGACGCGCAGCGGTGAGGTTCCGTACGCGTTGGAGAGCCGGACGCGGAGCCGGTCGCCGCCCGCGGTGAGGCGGACGGACTGGCGGAGCGACTGACGCCAGAAGCCCTCGCGCGACCAGTTGGGGGTGAAGCCCTCACTGGGGAGCTGGGGCGATGCGGTCCAGGCGGTGGTGAACATGGCGATTCCCTCTCCGACTTTCAAACGGGACCAGGGTTCCCTTAGTGGCACCCCTGACCGTACAGGCCACCCCGCGCTAAAGAAACCCCAGACCCGTTTACACAGAATGTGCGCAAGTTGAGTACGCGTACTCAGGCGCCCGAAAGCTCCGCCGTCGCACCATCGAGGGCATGCTGTGGTCCGACCCGGAGGACGAACCTCCCAAGGAACTCCGCGACATGCAGGACATG
The DNA here is from genome assembly GCF_040611295.1 of Streptomyces sp. NPDC002935. Taxonomy (NCBI): domain Bacteria; kingdom Bacillati; phylum Actinomycetota; class Actinomycetes; order Kitasatosporales; family Streptomycetaceae; genus Streptomyces; species Streptomyces sp. NPDC002935. The sequence goes on along the minus strand of NZ_JBEXNW010000015.1, from coordinate 189,655 downwards.
TTGCGGCGCCTGGGCGTTCTCATGGCGCTGGCCATGGTGGTCGCGATGATCCTGCTGGGCATCCGCTGACCCCGCCCGGCACCCGACGCACGGCGGCCGGGCACGGGCCGATCGGCGCCGATACCCTGATCTCATGACCGATCAGCCGCGCCGCCGTCTCGTGCTCGCCTCACAGTCCCCCGCCCGGCTCAACCTGCTGCGCCAGGCAGGGCTCGCCCCCGAGGTGATCGTGAGCGGGGTCGACGAGGACGCCGTCACCGCGCCCACACCCGCCGAACTCGCCCTGGCGCTGGCTGAGGCGAAGGCCTCCGTCGTGGCGGCGCGGCCCGAGGTCCAGGGCGCGCTGGTGATCGGCTGCGACTCGGTGCTGGACCTGGACGGCGAGGCCCTCGGCAAGCCCGCGGACGCCGAGGAGGCCACCGCACGCTGGAAGGCGATGCGCGGCCGGGCGGGCACCCTCCAGACGGGTCACTGCGTCTGGGACACGGCGCAGAAGCGGTGGGAGTCCGCCACCGCCTCCACCGTGGTCCGCTTCGGCGAGCCGAGCGACGCGGAGATCGCCGCGTACGTCGCCTCGGGCGAACCCCTCCACGTGGCGGGCGCGTTCACCCTCGACGGCCGCTCGGCCCCCTTCATCGAGGGCATCGACGGCGACCACGGCAATGTCATCGGCATCTCGCTGCCGATGGTGCGCAGGCTGCTGGCCGAACTGGGCGTGGGCATCACGGAGTTGTGGACGCCCCGGGAGAAGTGAGAACCGCGGGGACAGCCGGGGCAAGGAACGCCCAGGAGGCCCTGGAGCCCCTGGGCGGCCGGCGCAACCGCAACAGCCGGACGCAACAGGCAGACGGAACAGGCAGGCGGCCGCGGGCTCCCGGCCGGGCGGCCGGAGGGAACGGCCGGACCGCCCCGAGCCCTTGGGCGCGGCCGGCAGACGGCAGGGCGGCCGAAGCGGTGGTGGCCGGACGGCCGCGACGCGAACGGCCGGACCGCCCGGAGTGCGGTGCGGTCAGCCGGCCGTGAATTCGGTCAGCGGGCCGGGGTGCCGGCCGACCGAGGAACGGTCAGGTGGCCGAGGCGATGGGTCGCGCTGTGACCGCGACTTCGGCCTCGTCGGTCCTCTTCGCGTCGGCGCCCTTCCCCAGGTCGACGCGCTTCCCCTCGTCGGCACCGCTCCCCGGGCCGGCACTCTTCCCCTCGCCGACGCTCTCCCTCTCGTCGACGCCGGCGCCGTCGTCGGCACCCTCGCCTTCGCCGCCGCCGTTCCCTTCACCCTGCGGCGCGGCGTCGACGGGACCTGTCCCCCGACGCTCGTACCCCAGAAGTGTGAACACGATCAGGCCGAAGCCGACCATCATGAAGGTGAAGGCGCCCCAGCCCACCAGGCCCACCGTGAACGCGCCGAGCAGGGCGTGCACCACGGCGGCGCTGATCAGCAGGACACGCCCGAGGAGCCCCGGAGCGCGGTCGCGAAGCCCGACCATCAGGGCGGACACGGCGCACGCCCCGAAGTAGAGGCCGAACACCAGCCCGCCCACCTTCGAGGACACCGACATCATGTCGGAGTCGAGCCCCGCCAGGGACATGTCCTGGCGGTCGACGACCACGCCGAGGAACCAGTTGAGGAGTGCGATACCTATCGCCTCCACGAAGAGCACGATCGCCGCCACCCATGCCACCGGTCTGCGCACCACCGGCCCCACCCACTTCCGCGTGCTGTTACCCCAAGTACGTTCGAGACATCCCGAACGCTACTAACGGGTAAACCGCGGGACAAGGGTTCTGGCGAGGGCAAAGAATCATTGGGCCATTCGTAGGGACTCGACAAAGAATCGTTGTGGGCCGCAGCACGGAGTCACAGAGACCTTGGCCACATCGGAGAGCTAGGGTTCAGGGAAGGATTCCCGCGCACCTTGGCACGACAAGGGATTTCGCGGGTCGGGTGAGCCTCGGATCACGCTCCGTGTGGGCAAGCTCACCACTGGGGACGGGTCGAAACGTCGTGTTGGCTGTCCCTAAACTCGGCTTGTTTCAAGGAGGGAGCCATCGTGCGCAAGGTGCTCATCGCCAACCGTGGCGAAATCGCTGTCCGCGTGGCCCGGGCGTGCCGGGATGCCGGGATCGCGAGCGTTGCCGTGTATGCGGAACCGGACCGGGACGCTCTGCATGTCCGTGCGGCGGACGAGGCGTTCGCGTTGGGCGGTGACACCCCGGCCACCAGTTACCTGGACATCGCCAAGGTGCTGCAGGCCGCCAAGGACTCGGGCGCGGATGCCATTCATCCGGGCTACGGCTTCCTTTCGGAGAACGCGGAGTTCGCCCAGGCCGTTCTCGACGCGGGCCTGATCTGGATCGGTCCGCCGCCGCAGGCCATCCGCGACCTGGGTGACAAGGTCGCCGCCCGGCACATCGCGCAGCGCGCGGGTGCGCCGCTGGTGGCCGGCACCCCGGACCCGGTCTCGGGTGCCGAGGAGGTCGTCGTTTTCGCCGAGCAGCACGGCCTGCCGATCGCGATCAAGGCCGCCTTCGGTGGCGGCGGTCGTGGTCTGAAGGTCGCCCGGACGCTGGAAGAGGTGCCCGAGCTGTACGAGTCGGCCGTCCGTGAGGCGGTCGCGGCCTTCGGGCGCGGCGAGTGCTTCGTGGAGCGCTACCTCGACAAGCCCAGGCATGTGGAGACCCAGTGCCTGGCCGACACCCACGGCAACGTGGTCGTCGTCTCCACGCGTGACTGCTCGCTGCAGCGCCGCCACCAGAAACTGGTCGAGGAGGCCCCCGCCCCGTTCCTGTCGGACGCCCAGGTCGAGGAGCTGTACTCCTCCTCCAAGGCGATCCTCAAGGAGGCCGGCTACGTCGGCGCGGGCACCGTGGAGTTCCTGGTCGGCACCGACGGCACCATCTCCTTCCTGGAGGTCAACACCCGTCTGCAGGTCGAGCACCCGGTCACCGAAGAGGTCGCCGGCATCGACCTGGTCCGCGAGATGTTCCGCATCGCCGACGGCGAGGCCCTCGGCTACGGCGACCCCGAGCTGCGCGGACACTCCATCGAGTTCCGCATCAACGGCGAGGACCCGGGCCGCAACTTCCTGCCCGCCCCCGGCACCGTCACCGCCTTCGCGCCGCCGTCGGGCCCCGGTGTCCGTCTGGACGCGGGTGTGGAATCGGGCAGCGTCATCGGCCCGGCCTGGGACTCGCTCCTGGCCAAGCTGATCGTCACCGGAGCCACCCGCGAGCAGGCCCTGCAGCGGGCCTCGCGCGCGCTGGCGGAGTTCCAGGTGGAGGGCATGGCCACCGCGATCCCCTTCCACCGCGCGGTCGTCACCGACCCCGCGTTCGCGCCCGAGCTCACCGGCTCGGACGCCCCGTTCACGGTCCACACCCGCTGGATCGAGACCGAGTTCGTCAACGAGATCAAGGCGTTCGCCGCCCCGGCCGACACCGACACCGATGACGAGCCCGGCCGCGAGACCGTGGTCGTCGAGGTCGGCGGCAAGCGCCTGGAGGTCTCGCTGCCCGTCTCGCTGGGCATGTCCCTGGCCCGCACCGGTCTGGCCGCCGGCGCCAAGCCCAAGCGCCGCGCCGCCAAGAAGTCCGGCCCGGTCGCCTCCGGCGACACCCTCGCCTCCCCGATGCAGGGCACCATCGTCAAGGTGGCCGTCGAGGAGGGCCAGGAGGTCAAGGAGGGCGACCTCATCGTCGTCCTCGAGGCCATGAAGATGGAACAGCCGCTCAACGCACACCGCTCCGGCACCATCAAGGGCCTGAGCGCGGAGGTCGGCGCCTCCGTCACCTCCGGCGCCCCGATCTGCGAGATCAAGGACTGAGCACCACGGACGGGTGACTCACCCGTCCACCCGGAGCGCCCGGTGGACCGCGTCTGCGGTTCGCCGGGCGCTTCGCTGTGCGGGCGGTGGTGATGCCGTACGGGCCTGGCGACGACGTACGCGTCCGCCCCGACCCGCGACGGCGCTTGAAGCCGCCGTCCGCGCAACCGGCGATGATGCTTCGAGCCGCCCACCGCGCCCCCGCGGGGAGTCCGCCCGGGAGCTGCCGGTGGCATCCTGGAGCGCAGCCGGGCGGCGGGAGAGGGCAGGTGGAGGCCATGGTGGGCACGACCGCGCGGGAGCGGGCCGGGACGTCCGGGCCCGCTGGGGGTCCAGGAGCGCCGCGCGTCATGCGTGCGGACGCCCGGCGCAACTATGACCGGCTGCTCGCCGAGGCGCGCTCCGCGTTCGCCGAGCACGGCACCGACGCGTCCCTCGAGGACGTGGCCCGGCGCGCGGGCGTCGGAATCGGCACGCTGTACCGCCACTTCCCGAATCGGCGCGCCCTGATGAGTGCGGTCTTCGAGGAAGCCGTGAGCGATCTGCTGGCCCGCTCGCGTGAGCTGCTCGACGCCCCGCAGCCGTGCACCGCCCTGGTCGACTGGCTGCGCGAGATCATCAGGCACGCGAGTGAGTACCGAGGGCTCGCGCGCGCCCTCATGTCGGCCTCGCGGGACGATGGTTCACATCTCGCCCGGTGCAGCGGCCCGATGCGCGAGGCGGGCAGCGCTCTGCTGCTCCGCGCCCAGGAGTCCGGGGCCGTACGCCCCGACGTGTCGATCGGTGATCTCCTCCAGCTGACCAACGCGATCGCGCTGGCGGCGGAGGAAACGCCGGACGACCCCGCGCTGGCCGACAGGCTGCTGAGCCTGACACTGCGTGGCCTGAAGCCGTGATCCGGCCGGGCCCGGCGAGGAGACCCGCCGACGGCCTCACGGCCCTTCGACACCGCTCAGCGGCGTCGAAGGTCGGCCACCCGTGCCCTTTCGGCCTGGGGCTGCTCCCCCATCACCGTCGCGCTCCGTAGTTGCGGCCCCGAGCCCGGGACGACCTGCCCGCGGCGCGGGCCCGGGAGCGGTACGTCCCGGCGCGGCTGGCGCCCCGCCGGGAGCGGATCTCCGCCCGTACCGCTTGATGCGGATGCCCCGGCCACCGCGATCTGTACGCCCTGATCGGCCAGGGCCTGCAGTTCGGTGGCCGCACGGTCGTCGTGGGCGGGCGGCTCGTCCGTGACCAGGCGGGTGATGAGGTCGGTCGGCACGGTCTGGAACATGGTGTCCGTACCGAGCTTGGTGTGGTCGGCGAGGACCACCACCTCCGCGGCCGCCTGGACGAGAGCGCGGTCCACGGACGCCGAGAGCATGTTGGACGTGGAGAGTCCGCGCTCGGCGGTCAGCCCGCTCCCGGAGAGGAACGCCCGGGAGACGCGCAGCCCCTGGAGGGACTGCTCCGCACCCGAGCCGACCAGGGCATAGTTGGAACCGCGCAGGGTGCCGCCGGTCATCACGACCTCCACACGGTTGGCGTGGGCCAACGCCTGGGCCACCAGCAGGGAGTTGGTGACGACGGTCAGGCCGGGCACCCGCGCGAGCCGGCGAGCCAGCTCCTGCGTGGTGGTACCCGCCCCCACCACAATGGCCTCGCCTTCTTCGACGAGGCTCGCGGCGAGATCGGCGATGGCCGTCTTCTCGGCGGTCGCGAGATGCGATTTCTGCGGAAAGCCGGACTCCCGCGTAAACCCGCCCGGCAATACCGCACCGCCGTGCCGGCGGTCGAGGAGTCCTTCTGCCTCCAGTGCGCGCACGTCCCGCCGTACGGTCACTTCGGAGGTCTGGACGACGCGGGCGAGCTCACGGAGCGACACGGCCCCATTCGCTCGCACCATTTCGAGGATCAATTGGCGACGTTCTGCAGCGAACACGAAACTGACAGTAACCCCAACGACCGTCTGCTTTCAGCAGTTTGCGCCGAATAACAGAAGTTGTTCGCATGGCGGGACTCTAAGTGGTATACGTGCCTACTCGCGCCACCTATGCCGTGCGCACGGTCACCAACTCCCCGTGACCAGCGGGGAGTCGCCCGGAGCCGTCAGCCCTCGCTCGTGGTCTTCCTGGTGTGCAGCTGCCGTGCCACCTCGGCGATCGAGCCGGACAGGGACGGATACACGGTGAACGCGTTCGCGATCTGTTCGACCGTCAGATTGTTGTCGACCGCGATCGAGATCGGGTGGATCAGCTCCGAGGCGTGCGGGGAGACGACCACGCCGCCGACCACGATGCCGGTGCCGGGACGGCAGAAGATCTTGACGAAGCCGTCACGGATGCCCTGCATCTTGGCGCGCGGGTTGCGCAGCAGCGGCAGCTTCACGACCCGGGCGTCGATCTTGCCCGCGTCGACGTCCGCCTGGGAATAGCCGACGGTGGCGATCTCGGGGTCGGTGAAGACGTTCGAGGAGACCGTCTTCAGGTTCAGCGGGGCCACCGCGTCGCCGAGGAAGTGGTACATGGCGATACGGCCCTGCATGGCGGCGACGGACGCGAGGGCGAAGACGCCGGTCACGTCACCGGCCGCGTACACGCCCGGAGCGGTCGTGCGGGAGACCCGGTCCGTCCAGATGTGCCCGGAGTCGCGGACCCTGACGCCGGCCTCCTCCAGGCCCATCCCGCTGCTGTTCGGGATGGCGCCGACGGCCATCAGGCAGTGCGTACCGCTGATGACCCGGCCGTCGGAGAGCGTGACCTCGACACGGTCGCCGACCCGCTTGGCGGACTCGGCGCGGGAGCGGGCCATGACGTTCATGCCGCGGCGGCGGAAGACGTCCTCCAGGACGGCTGCGGCGTCCGGGTCCTCGCCCGGCAGCACCCGGTCGCGGCTGGAGACCAGGGTGACGCGGGAGCCGAGTGCCTGGTAGGCGCCGGCGAACTCGGCACCGGTGACACCGGAACCGACCACGATGAGCTCCTCGGGCAGCTCGTCGAGGTCGTAGACCTGGGTCCAGTTCAGGATGCGCTCGCCGTCGGGCTGCGCGTCGGGCAGCTCGCGCGGGTGCCCGCCGGTGGCGAGGAGCACGGCGTCGGCGGTGAGGGTCTCCTCGGTGCCGTCCGCGGCGCTCACGACGACCTTGCGGGAGCCGTCCAGGGACTGCATGCCCTCCAGCCGTCCGCGTCCGCGCAGGACACGGGCGCCGGCACGGGTCACCGAGGCCGTGATGTCGTGCGACTGGGCGAGCGCGAGGCGCTTCACGCGGCGGTTGACCTTGCCGAGGTCGACCCCGACCACACGGGCGGCCTGCTCCATGGGAGGGGTGTCGTCGGCGACGATGATCCCCAGCTCCTCGTAGGAGGAGTCGAAGGTCGTCATCACCTCGGCCGTGGCGATAAGGGTCTTCGACGGCACGCAGTCGGTGAGCACCGACGCCCCGCCCAGACCGTCGCAGTCGACGACGGTCACCTCCGCGCCGAGCTGCGCGGCTACCAGCGCCGCTTCATATCCGCCGGGTCCGCCACCGATGATCACGATCCGAGTCACGTACTCCATTGTCCCGCACGCTTCAAGGTGCTTCCGCCCAGGGGGGCCGAGTCCGGTGCATCCGAGCCACTTTGTTACGCGAGAGGCGTACGTTTCGCTGCCGTACCCTCGACCCCATGTCGCTCTACGCCGCGTACGCCGGCAATCTCGACCCGCGGCTCATGACGCGCCGCGCCCCGCATTCGCCGCTGCGCGCCACGGGCTGGCTGAACGACTGGCGGCTGACCTTCGGGGGCGAGCACATGGGCTGGGAAGGCGCGCTCGCGACGATCGTCGAGGCACCGCGGTCCCAGGTCTTCGTGGCGCTGTACGACATCGCACCGCTGGACGAGGACTCCATGGACCGCTGGGAGGGCGTCGGCCTCGACGTCTACCGCCGGATGCGTGTACGGGTGCACACGCTGGAGGGTGAGGAAGCCGCGTGGGTGTACGTACTGAACGGGTACGAGGGGGGACTGCCCTCGGCGCGTTACCTCGGCGAGCTCGCGGACGCCGCCGAGTCGGCGGGAGCGCCGCACGACTACGTCATGGAGCTCCGCAAGCGGCCCTGCTGAGGCCGTTCGGGGTGGACGCGCTCCGCCCCTCCACTGCCGTTCCCGCGCAGCTCCGCGGTGTCTTCCCGCACACCCGCCCGACTCGGCCCGCTCCGCCGGGCACCTCTGCGCGCACCTCCCCGGGCACCGCTCCGGGGCGCGTTTTCCAGCCGCTCGTCCGGCGCGGCACTCCGTCCGGGCCCCCTCTCCTGCGCACCTCTTTGTCGGAAACGACAAGACAACGATCGCAAGACCGTGAGCTCTGTCATCTACGCGCGTAGGCCTGGACCAGCTACCCTCTTGCGCGTGAACGCATCTCTTCTTCCGGACGACATCCAGGGCGACCCCCATGCCGCCGCTGACGCCGCCGCCACGCGCCTGCGCGAGCTCACGGGCGCCGAGACCCATGACGTCGCCCTCGTGATGGGCTCCGGCTGGGCCCCGGCCGTGGACGCCCTCGGCGCTCCCGAGGCCGAATTCCCGGTCACCGAGCTGCCCGGCTTCCCGGCGCCGGCGGTCGAGGGGCACGGCGGCAAGGTCCGCTCGTACCGGATCGGCGACAAGCGCGCCCTGGTCTTCCTCGGACGCACCCACTACTACGAGGGCCGCGGGGTCGCCGCCGTCGCGCACGGCGTACGCACCGCCGTCGCCGCCGGCTGCAAGACCATCGTGCTCACCAACGGCTGCGGCGGCCTGCGCGAGGGCATGCGCCCCGGCCAGCCGGTGCTGATCAGCGACCACATCAACCTGACCGCCACCTCGCCGATCATCGGCGCGAACTTCGTCGACCTCACCGACCTGTACTCGCCGCGGCTGCGCGCGCTGTGCAAGGAGGTCGACCCCTCCCTGGAGGAGGGCGTCTACGCGCAGTTCCCCGGCCCGCACTACGAGACGCCGGCCGAGATCCGGATGGCCCGGGTCATCGGGGCCGACCTGGTGGGCATGTCGACGACCCTCGAGGCCATCGCCGCGCGCGAGGCCGGCGCCGAGGTGCTCGGCATCTCCCTCGTCACCAACCTCGCCGCCGGTATGACGGGCGAGCCCCTCAACCACGAGGAAGTTCTCCAGGCGGGCCGCGACTCGGCCGCGCGCATGGGGGAACTTCTGACCCAGGTACTGGATCGTCTGTAGGCGACGGGGATGTTCGCCCCCGCGCCGGGGGCGGAACGACCCGGGGTACACGGAACCGTACGACCGAAGAGAGGTGCACCCGAGGTGCAGGACGAACTCATCGCGCGGGCCAAGGCGTGGCTGGCCGAGGACCCCGACGCGGAGACCCGTGACGAACTCGCCAAGCTCGTCGAAGCCGAGGACGTCACCGAACTGACCGCCCGCTTCAGCGGCACCCTCCAGTTCGGCACCGCGGGCCTGCGCGGTGAACTCGGCGCGGGCCCGATGCGGATGAACCGTTCCGTGGTCATCCGGGCCGCGGCCGGACTCGCCGCGTATCTGTCGGCCAAGGGCGAGAGCGGCGGACTTGTCGTGATCGGCTACGACGCCCGCCACAAGTCCGTGGACTTCGCCCGGGACACCGCGGCCGTGATGACGGGCGCGGGCCTGCGCGCCGCCGTCCTGCCCCGGCCGCTGCCCACCCCCGTCCTCGCCTACGCCATACGGCATCTCGGCGCGGTCGCGGGCGTGGAGGTCACCGCCAGCCACAACCCGCCCCGCGACAACGGCTACAAGGTCTACCTCGGCGACGGTTCGCAGATCGTCCCGCCGGCGGACGCGGAGATCGCCGCCGAGATCGACGCGGTCCGCTCGCTCGCCGACGTGCCCCGCCCCGACTCCGGCTGGGAGACCCTCGGCGAGGGCGTCCTGGAGGCCTATCTGGCCCGTACGGACGCCGTCCTGGCCGAGGGCTCGCCGCGCACCGCCCGCACCGTCTACACGGCCATGCACGGCGTCGGCAAGGACGTGCTGCTCGCGGCCTTCGCCCGGGCCGGTTTCCCGGAGCCGGTGCTCGTCGCCGAGCAGGCGGAGCCCGATCCGGACTTCCCGACCGTCGCCTTCCCCAACCCGGAGGAGCCCGGCGCGATGGACCTCGCCTTCGCGGCGGCCCGCGCGACGGAACCCGACCTGATCATCGCCAACGACCCGGACGCCGACCGGTGCGCCGTGGCCGTGAAGTCCGGCGCCGACTGGCGCATGCTGCGCGGCGACGAGGTCGGCGCGCTGCTCGCCGAGCACCTGGTGCGGCGGGGCGCGCGCGGTGTCTTCGCCGAGTCGATCGTCTCCTCCTCCTTGCTCGGCCGGATCGCCGAGGGCGCGGGTCTGCCGTACGAGGAGACGCTCACCGGTTTCAAGTGGATCGCCCGCGTGGAGGGTCTGCGGTACGGGTACGAGGAGGCGCTCGGCTACTGCGTCGACCCCGACGGCGTACGCGACAAGGACGGCATCACCGCCGCCCTGCTCATCACCGAGCTGGCCTCCGAGCTCAAGGAGCAGGGCCGCACCCTGCTCGATCTGCTCGACGACATCGCCGTCGCGTACGGGCTGCACGCCACCGACCAGCTCTCGGTCCGGGTGGAGGACCTGTCGGTCATCGCGAACGCCATGCGCCGGCTGCGCGAGCTGCCGCCCACGGAACTCGCGGGTCTGGCCATCACGAAGGCCGAGGACCTGACCAAGGGCACGGACAGGCTGCCGCCCACGGACGGTCTGCGCTACACCCTGGACGGCGCCCGGGTCATCGTCCGCCCGAGCGGCACCGAGCCCAAGCTGAAGTGCTACCTGGAGGTCGTGGTGCCCGTCGGCGGTCACGCCGACCTTCCGGCGGCCCACGCGAAGGCCACGGAGCTGCTGACGGCCATCAAGCGGGACCTGTCGGCCGCGGCCGGCATCTGACCCCCGCGCCCGGCAGAAGACGGCCCGTCCGCCGTCTCCTGCCGGGCGTCGGCGTTTCCGCCCTCCCCGGCCTTCCCGGCCTTCCCGCCGGGGACGGCGTCCGCGGCCCCTCGTGACGGGGCGGCGGCATCCGGCGGCCCCGTGGGTCCCGTCGGGAGGCGGGCCTCACCCCACCAGCCCCTTATGGGTGATTTCCGCACGGCAGTTGACGCAGCGGTCCCGTGCGCCACCGGGTGACCGAGGAACGGTTAGCGGTAGCGCACCATCGAGTCCCAGGAGCTGCCGCGTGCCCTCGACCGCTTCCCGGCCGACGTCCGCCCCGCCCCGAGGCGCCCCGGGCGGGACCGTCCCGGGCGTCCCGGCCACCCGGCGCGCGCCGGGCGCGGCAGGCCTCCTCGTCGCGGTCCGTACCCGGCTGCGGCACGCGGCCCCCGCGCTCCTCGCCTACGCGGCCGTCCGCCTCACCGGCCTGCTCGTGCTCGCGTTCTGGGCACACCGCCGGCACCACGGCGTCTGGCCGATCCTGGCGAAGCAGTGGGACGCGGACTGGTATCTCGGCATCGCCGACCACGGCTACACGCACCAGCTGGGGACCGCGTACGACGCGAACAACCTGGCGTTCTTCCCGCTCTACCCGGTCCTGGTCAAGGCGGTGGCGGCCCTGACACCCGGCTCACGCGCGACGACGGGGCTGGTGATCGCGGTCGTGTGCTCGTTCCTCGCCGCCTGGGGCGTCCACGCGGTGGGCAGTCATCTGCACGGCCGCCGCGTGGGGGTGCTGCTGACCGTGCTGTGGGCGGCCCTGCCGGTGGGTCTGGTCCAGTGGATGGGGTACACGGAGTCGCTGTTCACGGCGTTCGCCGCGTGGGCGCTGTACGCGGTGCTCACCGGCCGCCCGGTGTGGGCTGCCTCGCTGGCGGCGCTGGCGGGGCTGACCCGGCCCACCGGTGTCGCGGTGGCCGCCGCCGTCGCCCTGACCGCGCTGGTGTCGCTGCGCCGGGGCTTCTCGGTCCGGGCACTCGCGGCGGTGCTCCTGGCCCCGGCGGGCTGGCTCGCGTACGTCGGCTGGGTGGGCCTGCGGGTGGGCCGCTGGGACGGTTACTTCGCCGTGCAGCGGCTGTGGCACAACGAGTGGGACGGCGGTGCGGAGACCGTGCGCCGGCTCCGGGAGGTACTGGCGCAGAACTCCTCGCCGGAGCTGTTCCTGGTGATGGTGACCGTGACCCTGCTGGCGGCGGTGGTGCTGTACGCGCTCTCGGCCTGGGACCGCCAGCCGCTCCCCCTGCTGGTCTTCAGCGGGATCCTGCTGCTGATCGTCCTCGGCAGCGGCGGCGTCTACTTCCCGCGGGCCCGCTTCCTGCTCCCCGGCTTCCCCTTGCTGCTTCCCTTGGCCCTGCACCTGGCCCGCGCCTCCGTCCGCTTCCGGACGCTGGTCCTGACGTCCGCGGTGCTCGGTTCGGCGTACTGCGGCGCGTACATGGCCCTGGTGTGGCCGAGCGCGCCCTGACCGGGCGCGAGCGACCTGGCCGAGGGAGCTCCGGCCGAGGGCTGCCGAACCGGCGGGCGCCGGTGGGGACCGGCGGGCGCCAGTGAGTGGGCGCGGCCCCACGAGGGTCTCGTCAGCCGCCGGCCAGCAGGATCGCCAGCACGACGGCACCGGCCAGCGCGGGACCGATCACTTCGTACGCCCAGCGCACCGTGACCTCGCCCTGGGCGCTGTCCTCGGTGGCCCTGGCCTCGGCGAGGGCACGCAGATCGTCCATGATCTGGTCGGTCTGGGGGCGGGTCGGCGCGTCGGTGGCGGCGCCCCGGCCGAAGAGGGACGGACGGCCCAGCGCGGACGTACGGCCGTCGCCACCGTGGCCCGCCGCGCCCCGCGCCTGCTGCTTGGCCGCCTTCTTGCGGGCGCGCAGCGACACGGGCACCGCCCACAGCTGGAACTTCGTGCCGGAGGTGTCGACGACCTCGTTCGAGTAGTGCGAGCGCAGCGAGGCGACCTTGCTCCAGGGCAGCACGATCACGCGGAGCGGGTTGCGGATGCGCAGCCGGTCCTCGTTCGCGTAGACCGCGGGGCGCAGGGTGAAGGCGATCACCAGCGGCACGACGAGGATCAGCGCGGCGAGCGCGAGCCAGGGGGTGCGGCCGGTTCCGGAGACCAGCGCGTCGACGCCGAGCCAGCCCGCGAGGATCAGCAGCAGGATGCCGCCCGCGATACCGGCGGGCGACCGGTAGATCCGGTCCCTGGCCTCGGGTCGCGAGGCGTCCGGAAGGGGTGACTGGTGGTCCGGGGTGGTCATGGTTCCGATTGTGCACGACGCCTGCGGTGCGCTTGAGCTCGGTGTGGTCTCGCTATGGTCGCGATGGCGGTCGTGCGGCCCGCTTCCCCGGCACCGCGACGGCGCCGGACGCGGCGGCCCCCAGGATGCGGCGGAAGGTGGGGCATTCCAGGTGGCTCGGCGCGGGACAGGCGGCGGCGTGCCGCAGCGAGTCGCGCAGGACTCCGAGTTCGCGGATCGTCCGGTCCAGTTCCTCGGCCTTGTCGGCGAGCACCTGCCGGTCGATGTGCGCACGCCCGTCCGGCGCGAACATGCGGGCGATCTCGTCCAGCGAGAAGCCGGCGGAGCGCCCGAGCGCGATCAGCGCCAGCCGTTCAAGCACACCGGGGTCGAACTGCCGGCGCAGCCCGCGTCTGCCGGTCGGGGCGATCAGCCCCTTCTCCTCGTAGAACCGCAGGGTCGAAGCGGGCACTCCGGCGCGCCGCGCCACTTCTGCGATGTCCAGGTCCGGCATCCTCTTGACCTCAAGTCGGCTTGAAGTAGGACGGTGTCATCTCCGCGTCATGAGTGCAAGCAAGGGAGGCGTCATGGAACCCATCCGCAGGACGGACCCCAAAGCGGACGGCAAGGCGGACGACGAGCAGACGGCGCGCTGGAACGGCCCGTCCGGGTGCGCCTGGGTCGAGGCCCAGGACGTGGTGGACGCGTTGTTCGCGCCGCTGGAGGAGCTGATCGTCGATGCCGTTCCGGCCGGGCAGGGGGGCCGGGTGCTCGATGTCGGCTGCGGCACGGGCGGCACGACGGTGGCCGTCGCGCGGCGGCTCGGCGCCAAGGGCGAGTGTGTCGGCGTCGACATCTCCGGGCCGATGATCGAGGCCGCCCGGGCCCGCGCGGAGCGGGAAGGCGCGCCGGCCTCCTTCGTCCGCGCCGACGCGCAGGACCACGTCTTCGAACCCGCGGTGTTCGACGCGGTCGTCTCGCGCTTCGGCGTCATGTTCTTCCAGGACACGGTGCGGGCCTTCACCAATCTGCGGCGGGCCGCGAAGGACGACGCCCGGCTGCGGTTCATCGCCTGGCGCGACATCGCCGAGAACCCGTTCATGACGACGGCCGAGCGCGCCGCGGCCCCGCTACTGCCGGACCTCCCGGAGCGCAGGCCGGACGCGCCGGGACAGTTCGCCTTCGCGGACGCGGACCGGGTGCGCCGCCTGCTGGAGGAGAGCGGCTGGGCCGGGATCGACATCCGGCCCGTCGATGTGACCTGCGTCCTGCCCGAGACGGAGCTGGCGCCGTACTTCAGCCGGTTCGGTCCGGTCGGCATCGCGCTGCGCGAGACGGACGAGCCGACCAGGGCCCAGGTCGTCGAAACGGTCCGCGCCGCGTTCGATCCGTTCGTGCAAGGCACGGAGGTCCGCTTCACGGCGGCGTGCTGGCAGATCGACGCCCGCGCGACGCTGCCCGCCTCCGCCGAGTAGCGGGTCCACCACCGGGCGTCCCCACCACGACGTGCCCTTCGGCCCCGGCTCGCCGCGGGGCGGTTCCCCTGTGGCCGCCCCGGACGGGGCCGTTCCGTCACCCACAGCCCCGCGGCCGTTCCGCCACGTGAGCGCACTCGCCTCCGCCGGCCGAGGAACTGCCCTAAGGGACAAAAAACCCTTGGTCATCCCTCGGGCTGTACAGCCGCTACGCGCGTAGATATGCTCGTCTGGTGACCATGCCCACCTCTGCATCTGCTGCAATCGCACTCGGCGACGTAACCGCGTCCGACAGCACGCTGCGCCGCTTCCTCCACGGGCTGCCCGGCGTCGACGCGGTCGGCCTGGAGGCGCGCGCCGCCTCGCTCGGCACCCGTTCCATCAAGACCACCGCGAAGGCGTACGCCATCGACCTCGCCATCTCGATGGTCGACCTGACGACGCTGGAAGGCGCGGACACCCCGGGCAAGGTCCGGGCGCTCGGCGCCAAGGCGGTGCTCCCGGACCCGACCGACCGCACGGCGCCCAGCACGGCGGCGGTCTGTGTCTATCCCGACATGGTGGCCGTCGCGAAGGAGGCCGTCGCCGGTTCCGGCGTGAAGGTCGCCTCCGTCGCCACCGCCTTCCCCGCGGGCCGCGCCGCGCTCCCTGTGAAGCTGGCCGACGTGCGCGACGCAGTCGCCGCGGGCGCCGACGAGATCGACATGGTCATCGACCGCGGGGCGTTCCTCGCGGGCAAGTACCTGAAGGTGTACGACGAGATCGTCGCCGTGAAGGAGGCCTCGGGCGCCGCCCGTCTGAAGGTCATCTTCGAGACCGGCGAGCTGTCGACGTACGACAACATCCGACGGGCGAGCTGGCTCGGCATGCTGGCCGGGGCCGACTTCATCAAGACCTCCACCGGCAAGGTGGCCGTGAACGCGACGCCCGCGAACACGCTCCTGATGCTGGAGGCCGTCCGCGACTTCCGTGCCCAGACCGGGGTGCAGGTCGGCGTGAAGCCGGCCGGCGGCATCCGCACCACGAAGGACGCCGTCAAGTTCCTGGTCGTGGTGAACGAGACGGCGGGTGAGGACTGGCTGGACAACCACTGGTTCCGCTTCGGCGCGTCCTCGCTCCTGAACGACCTGCTGATGCAGCGTCAGAAGCTGGCCACCGGCCGCTATTCCGGCCCCGACTACGTGACGGTGGACTGATCCATCATGGCTTCCGCATTCGAATACGCACCGGCGCCCGAGTCCCGCTCCGTCGTCGACATCGCCCCCTCCTACGGCCTGTTCATCGACGGTGAGTTCACCGAGGCCGCCGAGGGCAAGGTCTTCAAGACCGTCTCCCCCTCCACCGAAGAGGTCCTCTCCGAGATCGCCCAGGCGGGCGAGGCGGACGTCGACCGCGCGGTGAAGGCCGCCCGCAAGGCCTTCGGGAAGTGGTCCGCGCTGCCGGGCTCCGAGCGTGCCAAGTACCTGTTCCGCATCGCGCGGATCATCCAGGAGCGCAGCCGCGAGCTGGCCGTCCTGGAGACGCTGGACAACGGCAAGCCGATCAAGGAGACCCGGGACGCCGATCTCCCCCTGGTCGCCGCGCACTTCTTCTACTACGCGGGCTGGGCCGACAAGCTCGACCACGCGGGCTTCGGCGCGAACCCGCGCCCGCTGGGCGTCGCCGGCCAGGTCATCCCGTGGAACTTCCCGCTGCTGATGCTGGCGTGGAAGATCGCCCCGGCCCTCGCGACCGGCAACACGGTCGTCCTGAAGCCCGCGGAGACCACGCCGCTTTCGGCGCTGTTCTTCGCGGACATCTGCCGCCAGGCGGGCCTGCCCAGGGGCGTCGTCAACATCCTTCCCGGGTACGGCGACGCGGGCGCGGCCCTCGTCGCGCACCCCGACGTGGACAAGGTGGCCTTCACCGGCTCCACCGCCGTCGGCAAGGCGATCGCCCGCCAGATCGCGGGCTCGCACAAGAAGGTCACGCTCGAACTGGGCGGCAAGGGCGCGAACATCGTCTTCGACGACGCCCCGATCGACCAGGCCGTCGAGGGCATCGTCAGCGGCATCTTCTTCAACCAGGGACAGGTCTGCTGCGCGGGCTCCCGGCTGCTGGTCCAGGAGTCGATCCACGACGAGCTGCTCGACTCGCTCAAGCGCCGTCTGTCGACCCTGCGCCTCGGCGACCCGCTCGACAAGAACACGGACATCGGCGCGATCAACTCCGCCGAGCAGCTCTCCCGCATCACCACGCTCGTCGACCAGGGCGAGGCCGAGGGTGCCGAGCGCTGGTCCCCGGCCTGCGAACTGCCCTCCTCCGGCTACTGGTTCGCCCCGACGCTCTTCACGAACGTCACGCAGGCGCACACCATCGCCCGCGACGAGATCTTCGGCCCGGTGCTGTCCGTCCTCACGTTCCGCACCCCGGACGAGGCGGTCGCCAAGGCCAACAACTCCCCGTACGGCCTCTCCGCGGGTATCTGGACCGAGAAGGGCTCCCGCATCCTCGCCGTCGCGAGCAAGCTCCGCGCGGGTGTCATCTGGTCCAACACGTTCAACAAGTTCGACCCGGCCTCGCCGTTCGGCGGGTACAAGGAGTCGGGCTTCGGCCGCGAGGGCGGTCGTCACGGCCTGGAGGCGTACCTCGCCCCGTCGAGCCCGGAGGGCGAGCGATAAATGAGTGCAGCCGAGAAGTCCGAGCAGCAGCGTCTGAGCGTCTTCAAGACCTACAAGCTGTACGTGGGCGGCAAGTTCCCGCGTTCCGAGAGCGGCCGGGTGTACGAGGTGAGCGACTCCAAGGGCAAGTGGCTGGCGAACGTTCCCCAGTCCAGCCGCAAGGACGCCCGTGACGCGGTCGTCGCCGCGCGCAAGGCGTTCGGCGGCTGGTCCGGCGCCACGGCGTACAACCGCGGCCAGATCCTCTACCGCGTCGCCGAGATGCTGGAGGGCCGCAAGGAGCAGTTCGTCCGCGAAGTGGCCGAAGCGGAGGGCCTGTCCAAGGCGAAGGCGGCGGCCGTCGTCGACGCGGCGATCGACCGCTGGGTCTGGTACGCGGGCTGGACCGACAAGATCGCCCAGGTCGTGGGAGGCGGCAACCCGGTGGCGGGCCCGTTCTTCAACCTGTCCTCCCCGGAGCCGACCGGTGTCGTCACCGTGCTCGCGCCGCAGGAGTCGTCGTTCCTCGGCCTGGTGTCGGTGATCGCCCCGGTGATCGCCACCGGCAACACGGTGATCGTGATCGCCAGCGAGAAGTCCCCGCTGCCGGCCCTGTCGCTGGGCGAGGTGCTGGCCACCTCCGACCTGCCGGGCGGCGTGGTCAACGTCCTGTCCGGACGGACCGCGGAGATCGCGGCCCCGCTGGCCGCGCACCAGGACGTCAACGCGATCGACCTCGTCGGCGCGGACGACGTACTGGCGAAGGAGCTGGAGATCGCGGCCGCGGACAACCTGAAGCGCGTTCTTCGTCCACAGCCTGTGGATTACGCGCGCACTCCCGGCACCGAGCGCCTCACCGCCTTCCTGGAGACGAAGACGGTCTGGCACCCGACGGGCTCCCTGGGCGCCTCGGGCTCCTCCTACTGAGCCGTGCCGGCCGCCCCGCCGCGGCGATGACGCCCTGAGATGTCGGGGCCCCGATCCGTGTCCCCGGGGCCCCGCACACGGGAGAGCCGCGCGTCCCCTCCGAACGGGGGGACGCGCGGCTCTCTCATGTCCAGGGGCTCTCAGGAGCGCCCAGGGGCTGTCGTGGGCTGCCGACACTCACGGACCGCGGACAGCGAGCCCGTGCGGGTGTGTCAGTGCAGCAGCCCGGTCACCTGCCCCAGCACCGGAATGCTGCCCACCGACGGGGCCTGCGCCAGCGGTCCCGTCAGGGCCCGCGAGGACAGCGGTTTGAAGTCGGCGAGCTGGGTGCCCACGCCGTTGTCGAGCGGGTCCACGCCGGTACCGGCCAGCGGGTTGGGCTTGAGGCCCTCGACGGGGCCCGTGACATACCCCACGGTGCCGGTCAGTGCCTGCAGGCCCGCCTGCGGGTCGACGTTGCCGAGCGAGGTGGGCCGGGTGCGCACGGCGTCCACGACGGGGGCCGTGTCCGCGACGGCCGGGGAGGCCGCGGCCGCACCGGCAGCGACCACGCCGACCGCCGCGGCGATCCGCGCGGTCGTGCGGGCCAGGGTGTTCTGCTGGGCTGCGTGTCGCGCCATCAGGTTTTCCTCTTTGACTAGCGGGGAGCGGAGAGCAACGGACGTGACACGCAGAGTAGTTGACCGGGGTCGCGTTCAGGGCGGTCCGGGCGGCGGATTCGCCCCTGCGGGTCAACAGGCATATCACCGCCAGTCGGCCCGAACGCCGGAGCCGGGGATAATGTCCGGGAGCCGCGCCGACGCGCGGCGCCGCCGGACCCGTCAGAGAAGGTACAGACCATTGGGTTCCCATCCCCCGATACCCACCCGCGTGGTGCTGCTCTGCGGCCCCTCCGGCTCCGGTAAGTCCCTTCTCGCGGCCGACTCCGGGCTCCCCGTGCTCCGTCTCGACGACTTCTACAAGGAGGGCACGGACCCGACGCTGCCCCAGGTCGAGGGCAGCGAGGACATCGACTGGGACCACCCGCTGTCCTGGGACGCGGACACCGCCGTCGCCGCGATCGAGGAACTGTGCCGTACGGGACGTACGACCATCCCCGTCTACGACATCTCGCTGAGCGCCCGCACCGGGACCGAGGCCCTGCGCATCGAGCGGACACCGGTGTTCATCGCGGAGGGGATCTTCGCCGCCGAGATCGTCGAGCGCTGCCGCGAACTCGGGTTGCTCGCCGACGCGCTCTGCCTGTCGCGCGGCGCCGTCACCACGTTCCGGCGGCGCTTCGTGCGTGATCTGAAGGAGGGCCGCAAGTCGGTGCCCTTCCTGCTGCGCCGCGGCTGGCGGCTGATGCGCGCCGAGCGCTCCATCGTGGCCCGCCAGGCGGCTCTGGGCGCTCACCCCTGCGACCGGGACGAGGCGCTCGGCCGGCTGACGGCCGCGGCGGCCGGACGCCACGCGTCCACCCGCGCGACCGTCGCGTAGCCGAAAGCCCGCGGCAAGGAGCCGCCGCCCCGGCGGGCGAACCCGCGGGTACGGCCACCGGTGGACCCGACTCCGGTCGGGGCCGGCCCGTCGGACCCCGGGCAACGAAAAGAGGTCCAGGCGAACCCCCGTCCGCCTGGACCTTCTCCCGTATCCCCCGTGCTTTCCCCCGTGGTCCCCCGTGACACGGTTGTCTCCCCGTGACCCGTTTCCCCGTGACCCCGTTGCCTGTTGGCTCCCCCCGGAACCAGCAGTCCCCCGTCGCCGGCTCCCCCCGGAACCGGCTCCCCCGTGTTACTTGTTACCGCTCCCCCCACACCTTCAGGCGACAAGCTCCCCGAAGGACTCCTCCTCGTCACGGCCGAAGCTGAGGACCTCGTCCTCGCGCATCCGGCGGAGCGAGCGCCAGATGCTGGACTTCACCGTGCCGACACTGATGCCGAGGATCTCCGCGATCTCCGGGTCGGTGCGGCCCTCGTAGTAACGGAGGACCAGCATCGTGCGCTGGAGTTCGGGCAGCCGGGCCAGCGCCTGCCACAGGACCGCGCGCAGTTCGGTGCCGCGCATCGCGTCCGTGTCACCGGGCGTCTCCGGCAGTTCCTCGGTCGGGTACTCGTTCAGCTTGCGGCGGCGCCACGCGCTGATGTGCAGATTGGTCATGGTGCGGCGGAGATAACCCCCGACCGCGGCCTTGTCACTGATCCGGTCCCACGCCCGGTACGTCGAGAACAGCGCGCTCTGCAGCAGGTCCTCGGCCTCGAAGCGGTCACCGGTCAGGTGATAGGCGGTTGCGTACAGGGAGGCGCGACGCTCCTGGACGTAGGCGGTGAAGGCCGCTTCCGCATCCACCGTCCCCGCCCCGGAGTGACGCTCCCCCGTGACCTCCCCGTACGCGGCTCCCCCGTGAGCCTTCCCCCCGGTCGTACCCACGGCGGCCGGCGCCGTGGCGCTCTCCCCCGTGAAAGCGTCAACCACCGTCATGTACGCGGTGTGCTGACGCCCGGCGCCGCGAGCGCACCCCCGCCCGCTCACAGCACCGGACTTCTCCGTTGCCCGGGTGACATCGTGGAGCCGCGTGACTACTGCGCCAGTGCTGGTGCTGTGCAGCGTGTTCATCTCGCGCCCCCCGTCGTGAAGTCCCGGTTGTTCGGTTCGTTCCGTCGTGCGTCCTGCCTTGTGTCCAAAAGCTTGCCCGGGCCACTTCATGGCCGTGTCCGCCGACTGTCACAGACCTGTCACAGGGCCCGTTCCCAGGCGCGCCACAGCGCGATCACAGAGGAGAGCGGTACGACTACGCAGATGACCACTTGAGACCTCCCGGCCGTCCGCGAGGACACTCGATGCGCGCGGGAGACGAGTGGGAGCGCTCCAACGGTCGATACCCGGCCATGACATGGGCCAGAATGACGTCTGTGCCTTCCCTGTTGCTGATCGAGGACGACGACGCCATCCGTACGGCCCTGGAGCTCTCTTTGACGCGCCAGGGACACCGCGTGGCCACCGCTGCCACCGGCGAGGACGGTCTGAAGCTGTTGCGCGAGCAGCGGCCGGACCTGATCGTGCTGGATGTGATGCTGCCCGGCATCGACGGATTCGAGGTGTGCCGGCGCATCCGGCGCACCGACCAGCTGCCGATCATTCTGCTGACCGCGCGCAGCGACGACATCGACGTCGTGGTCGGACTGGAGTCCGGCGCCGACGACTATGTCGTCAAGCCGGTGCAGGGCCGGGTGCTCGACGCCCGGATCCGTGCCGTGCTGCGCCGCGGCGAGCGGGAGGCGAACGACTCCGCGTCGTTCGGCTCGCTGGTCATCGACCGTGCCGCGATGACGGTGACCAAGAACGGCGAGGATCTGCAACTGACGCCCACCGAGCTGCGGTTGCTCCTGGAGCTGAGCCGCCGGCCCGGACAGGCCCTGTCCCGCCAGCAGTTGCTGCGTCTGGTGTGGGAGCACGACTACCTGGGCGACTCACGTCTGGTCGACGCCTGTGTGCAGCGGCTGCGCGCCAAGGTGGAGGACGTGCCGTCCTCGCCCACCCTGATCCGTACCGTGCGCGGCGTCGGCTATCGGCTGGACAACCCTCAGTGACCAAACCGCAGGACAAGCTCCGCGGCTGGGCCGCGGCGCGCAAGGCGTTGCTGTCCGGTCTGCGCTTCACCAGCCTGCGGCTGCGCCTGGTCGTGGTGTTCGGGCTCGTCGCGCTCACCGCAGCCGTCTCGGCGTCGGGCATCGCGTACTGGCTCAACCGCGAGGCGGTGCTGACGCGTACGCAGGACGCGGTGCTGCGTGACTTCCAGCAGGAGATGCGCAACCACGCGAGCATGCTGCCGGTTCACCCGGCGCAGGACGAACTCCGGCGCACGGCACGGCAGATGGCGGACAGCAGCCAGCGTTTCAGCGTGCTGCTGGTCGCCGAGGACGTGAACGGCAAAACCATCGCCGGCAACTCCGAGCTGGACACCTTCACGCTGGAGGACGTGCCCAAGTCCCTCCAGAAGGCGGTGAACAAGCAGCAGCCGCTCTCCTCGAACAACACGTCCGCGTACCACTTGTACTGGCAGCGGATCACCGACCACGACAAGCCGTACCTGGTGGGCGGCGCGCGGGTGATCGACGGCTCCACGACCGGCTACATGCTCAAGTCGCTTGAGCCGGAGGCCAAGGACCTCAACTCGCTGGCCTGGTCGCTGGGGATCGCGACGGGGCTCGCGCTGATCGGTTCGGCGCTGCTCGCCCAGGCCGCCGCGACGACGGTCCTCAAGCCGGTCCACCGGCTGGGCATCGCGGCCCGCCGGCTCGGCGAGGGCAAGCTGGACACCCGGCTGCGGGTCTCCGGCACGGACGAACTCGCCGATCTGTCACGGACGTTCAACCGGACGGCGGAGGCCCTGGAGAAACGGGTCGCGGACATGAGCGCGCGGGACGAGGCCTCCCGTCGCTTCGTCGCCGACATGTCCCACGAACTCCGTACGCCGCTGACCGCGATCACCGCCGTCACCGAGATCCTCGAGGAGGAGCTGGACGCGGAGACCGGCAGCGTCGACCCGATGATCGAGCCGGCCGTACGGCTGGTCGTCAGTGAGACCCGGCGCCTGGGCGACCTCGTCGAGAACCTGATGGAGGTGACCCGCTTCGACGCGGGCACCGCCCGGCTCATCCTCGACGACGTGGACATCGCCGACCAGATCACCGCGTGCATCGACGCGCGCGCCTGGCTGGACGCCGTCGACCTGGACGCCGAGCGCGGCATCATGGTCCGCCTCGACCCGCGCCGCCTCGACGTGATCCTCGCGAACCTGATCGGCAACGCGCTCAAGCACGGCGGTTCGCCGGTCCGGGTGTCGGTGCGGGTGGAGGGTGAGGAACTGGTCATCGAGGTGCAGGACCACGGCCCCGGCATCCCCGAGGACGTCCTGCCGCATGTCTTCGACCGCTTCTACAAGGCCAGCGCGTCCCGCCCGCGCTCCGAGGGCAGCGGCCTCGGCCTCTCCATCGCCCTGGAGAACGCGCACATCCACGGCGGCGAGATCACAGCGGCGAATGCGGCCAAGGGCGGGGCTGTCTTCACCCTGCGCCTGCCCCAGGAGGACGCGTCGGAACTGCTCGCCGACGACCCGCAGGGCCGTAACGGTTCCGCGCACGGGAACGGCACGGAAGGCACCGCCGGATGACAACCGCACGCTCCACCGGCCCGCGGGCCTCCGGCTCCCCGGAGACCACCGGCCCGCAGGCCACCCGCTCCCCGGAGACCACCGGCCCGCGCGCCGCCCACTCCCCGGAGAGCACCCGCCCGCGCGCCGCCCACTCCCCGGAGACCACCGGCCCGCGCGCCGCCCACTCCTCGCGGACCGCCCGTCCGCAGGCTGCCCACTCCCCGGAGACCACCGACTCACCGGCGGCCCACTCCCCGCGGTCCAGCCACCCGCAGCCTGCCGGCTTCCCGGACGCCGCCCGCCCGGGGGCGACGGGCTCCCCGCGGACCGGCCGCCCGTCCCGGCGGGCGCGGCTGGGCGGGGTGCGGCCCTGGCTGGCCGTCCCGTTGCTCGCCGTGTTGCTCACGGGGTGCGGTATCCGCTCCACGCAGGTGCCCACCGACTTCGGTCCGGCGCCCTCCCGGGTGCCCTGCGCCCTCTCCGGCCCCGACATCTCGACCCAGTCCTCGCGCGGAGTGCCGGTCCAGGTCTTCCTGCTGTGCTCGGCGCAGCTGGTGACCGTCGACCGGTCGGTGCGCATCCCGGACGGTACGGCGGAGTCGGCACGGCGGGTCCTGGTCGCCCAGGCGCTGCTCGACGAACTCGCACAGACACCGTCGACGCCCGAGGAGCAGGCCGGGTACACGACGGACGTACGCGGTGGCATGACGGTCGGCGGACCCCGCGGCCGGGACCCCGAGGACACCCTCCGGTTGAGCACCCCGCCGGAGAACCTCACCTCGATGGCCCTCGCCCAGATCGTCTGCACCTTCTCCGACTCGGCCGCGGCACGGGACGACGGCACCGTCGTCCTGGGCGGTCCCGTCCCCGCCCCGCTGCGCAGTTACGCGTGCACCCCCGAGGTGCGCGCCGCCCCCGCCGACGAGTCCCCGGCGTCGACGGCGGTCGAGGGCTCGTGATGTGACGTGACGGGGCGAAAACCCCCGCCACGGAACCGATCGTGCCGGACCCCGCGTCTTGGGGGGCGTGCAGCGTCATGGTTCAGACGGCGGCAGCGCCGTCACCCGCGTCCGTGTGGCAGGAGGTGTCCTCCTCGTCGCACACCTGGCGCTCGTCGCCTGGATCACGCTGCGACCGCTGGACGTCCCCTGGGTGAGCGCCGCCAACCTGAGGCCCTTCGCGGGCATCAGAGCCGACCTCGCGCTGGACCCCGAGACGGCGATCCGCCGCATCGCCGCGGGCCTCGGCCTGCTCGCCCCGCTGGGTGTCCTGCTCCCGATGGCGGCAGGCCGGCTCGCCGTCTCCCCCCTCGGCTCCCTCCTGCGGACGATCACGGCCGGCGCTCTGCTCTCGCTGGGCATAGAGCTGCTGCAGACCGGCGTCCCGGGCCAGGTCGTGGACATCGACTCGATCACGCTGAACACCCTCGGCGTGGCCCTCGCGCACCTCGCGATCGTGCCCGCCGCCCGGGTCCGTCTCCGTCGCCGGGCCGAGACACGGCGCCGCGCGGCCGTCCTTCGGGAGGACCCCGCTCAGGGTCGGACCCCGACGATTCCCAGGGTCGGGATCGCTCCGTAGAGCGACGCTTCGTCCGCTTCGTCCTCGTAACGTTGAAGACATCGGTGAAGGCACCGATGAGAACGACGAAGCCGGTCCCACCGGCACTCGACGACGGTTCGCGAAGGAGCCACCATGACCGCCCTTGCCCGCCCCACGAACGGCCGCATGATCGGCGGAGTCTGTGCTGCGCTGGCACGGCGCTTCGGCACCTCCGCGACCACGATGCGCGTCATCTTCGTCCTGTCCTGCCTGCTCCCCGGCCCGCAGTTCGTGCTCTACATAGCGCTGTGGATCCTCTTCCCCTCCGAGGGCAAGGCCTCCCGCACCGCCTGGTGACCCGGGCGGACGGCGACTGTGGACACACGGCGAACGCCGGTGGGGCGCACCCTGGTCGGGTGCGCCCCACCGGCGTTCGTACGGCCCAGAAGGCCCCGCGCTCGGACAGGCAGGGGGCCTCGGTCCGACGGAGAGCCTCAGCCCAGCGGAATCCCGTTCACGGGCAGGCCGTGCGTGGGCAGCCCCTGCAGCGGCAGCCCCCCGAGCAGTCCGGCCACGGGCGCGGCGGGCCCTTCGGCGAGCAGACGCGCGGCGGCGGGCTGCGCGGCGTCCACGCCCGTGCCGAGCGCGCTCTGGCCCTGGGCGAGGGCCTCCCCGGCACCGGGCAGCGCCTTGGTGACGTTCTCGGCGGGCAGCGTCCTGGTGGCGGTGTCCAGGGCCGAGGAGGCGTCGGGCACGGCCGGGGCCGCACTCGCGGCGCCCGCGCCGACAGCGGCGAAAGCGGCACCGAGAGCGGCGACACCGAGGGTCTTGGCAGCAGACTGCTTCATGGTGAATGCGTCCTTGGATGGGTGAGGCGGGGATGTGAGCGGTCCAAGACCGTAAACACGCAAACCCGCCCTCCGCAAACATCGAAAAGCGGCCGAGTCATGGAGAACAAGTGAAGACCCGGCCGCTTTCCACTCGCTCCGATCAGGCCTGATCTCCCACAGAACCGCTGGTCGAGACGGTCTGCTGGAACAGCCATTCGGACTTCAGTTCTGCATATCCGGGCTTGATCACGTCATTGATCATGGCCAGTCGTTCATCGAAAGGAATGAATGCTGACTTCATAGCATTGACCGAGAACCATTGCAGATCATCGAGCGAATAACCGAACGCTTCGACAAGGTGCTCGAATTCCTGACTCATGCTCGTTCCCGACATGAGCCGATTATCCGTGTTCACGGTCGCACGGAAATGCAGCCGCCGCAGCAACCCGATGGGGTGAGCCGCGTACGAGTCGGCGGCGCCGGTCTGGAGATTGGAACTGGGGCACAGCTCCAGCGGGATGCGCTTGTCGCGGACGTACGACGCGAGCCGCCCGAGCTCCACCGAACCGTCCTCGCGCACCTGGATGTCGTCGATGATGCGTACGCCGTGCCCGAGCCGGTCGGCGCCGCACCACTGGAGGGCCTGCCAGATGGACGGCAGGCCGAACGCCTCACCCGCGTGGATCGTGAAGTGGTTGTTCTCGCGCTTGAGGTACTCGAAGGCGTCGAGGTGCCGGGTGGGCGGGAACCCGGCCTCGGCGCCCGCGATGTCGAAGCCGACGACGCCCAGGTCGCGGTAGCGGTTCGCGAGTTCCGCGATCTCCAGGGCGCGGGCCGCGTGCCGCATCGCGGTCAGCAGGGCGCCGACCCGGATGCGGTGACCGTTCTCCCGGGCCAGCCGTTCCCCTTCCCGGAAGCCCTCGTTGACCGCCTCGACGACCTCTTCGAGGCTGAGCCCGCCTTCCAGGTGCTGCTCGGGCGCGTACCGCACCTCGGCGTAGACCACCCCGTCCTCGGCGAGGTCCTCGGCGCACTCGGCGGCAACCCGCACCAGCGCCTCGCGGGTCTGCATGACGGCGCAGGTGTGGGCGAAGGTCTCCAGGTACCGCTCCAGCGAACCGGAGTCGGCGGCCTCACGGAACCAGAGCCCGAGCTTGCCGGGATCGGTCTCGGGGAGGTTGGAGTAGCCCGTGTCGCGGGCGAGTTCGACGATCGTGCCGGGGCGCAGTCCCCCGTCGAGATGATCGTGCAGCAGGACCTTGGGCGCCCGGCGGATCTGTTCCGAGCTCGGGGTGTTCCGGATCTGGCTCGTCATTTTCGCACTCTAGCCCCTACGCGCGTAGATCTCCTGTTGTACGAATCCGTCGATACGTAACGGTGACCGTGCGGACGGGTGGCGTACACCCTTGCTTCTGACACTGTTCTGTCATGGCACAGCAAGCGACGCCGGTTCGCAGGGCCCGGCTGGGGAGGGCGCTCGGCCCGGAACCGACGGCAGTCAGCGGAGTTGTTCTGCTGCTGCCGGGCGGCGAGGAGAGCTCGGCCCGCAGACCCTCCCCCATGATGGCGACCGCCTCCGTACGCGCGTTGGGGCGCCGCCTGACCCGCGCCGGACGCGCGGAAGGCCTGGTCACGCACGTGGTGCACTACCGGGTCCGCGGCTGGAACGGCAGCGAGGCGCATCTGGCGGCCGACGCGTCCTGGGCCGCGGACGAGGTGGTCCGCCGCTACGGCGACGTCCCCGTGTGTCTGGTCGGTATGGACATGGGCGGCCGGGCGGCGCTGCGCGCGGGCGGGCACTCGGCCGTCAACTCCGTGCTGGCGCTGGCACCGTGGCTGCCCGAGGACGATGTCGCCGCGCCACCCGAACCGGTGAAACAGCTGGCCGGCCGGCGCGTGCTGATCGTGCACGGGACCAACGACGAGCGCACCGACCCGGAGTTGTCGTTCCGGCTCGCGGCACGCGCGAAGAAGGCCAACCGCGACATCTGCCGCTTCGAGGTCCACTCGGACGGGCACGCGCTGCACCAGCACCGGCACGAAGTCCTCGCCCTCGCGGAAGACTTCGTGCTGGGCACGCTGTTCGGGCACGCCTTCTCCCGCCCGGTCGAGGACGCCTTCGCCGCGCCGCCGCCGCTGGGCCTGCGGATGCCGCTGGCGGCGGGCTTCGGGCAGTCGCTGCGCCGGTAGCGGGCGGCGCGCTGCGCTGCGGACGGGGGTCGACGGGCGGCGAGCAGCGAACAGCGGGCGACGGACGGCGGGCTGCGGTCAGTCGGGCAGTAGATGGCCGCGCCGGGACAGCAGGAACTTCTTGAAGGCTGCCACCGGTGGCGTGTCCGGGTGGCCGTCCAGCCAGGCGACGCCGATCTCGCGCACGGCGCGCGGGGCGGTGACCGTGAGTTCGACAACTCCCGGACGGGCGACGGCCGGTGGCGGCAGCAGGGCGACCCCGAGTCCGGCGGCGACGAGGCCCCGGAGCGTCTCCGCCTCCTCGCCCTCGAAGGCGATGCGCGGTCGGAACCCCGCCTCCTGGCAGAGGTCGTCGGTGATACGGCGCATCCCGTAGCCGGGTTCCAGGGTCACGAAGGTCTCGTCGGCCGCCTCGGCGAGGCGGATGCGCTTGCGGGCGGCGAGCGGGTGGTCGGCGGGCACGACCAGGCGGAGTTTCTGCTCGTCGAGCCGGCGTCCCACCAGATCGGGCGCGTCGGGCACCGGCGAGGTGAGGCACAGGTCCAGCTCGCCCGAGCGCAGCCGCTCCAGCATCGCCTCCCCGTAGTTCTGCACGAGGCTGAAGCGGACCCGTGGATGGTCGGCGCGGAAGGCGCGGATGAGTCCCGGCACCGTCTCCGAGCCCATGGTGTGCAGAAACCCGAAGGCGACCTTGCCGGTGGCCGGGTCGGCGTCCGCGCGCACCTCGTCGGCGGCGCGCTCGATCTCGGCGAGGGCGCGCTCCACGGAGGACAGGAAGGTACGGCCCGCGGGAGTCAGCGACAGCGTGCGGCCGCGTCGCGCGAACAGGTCGACGCCCAGGTCCTGTTCGAGCCGGACCAGGGACCGGGAGAGCGTCGACTGCGGGATCTGCATCTCCTGCGCGGCACGGGTGACGTGCTCGGTGCGGGCCACACCGGCGAAGTGCGCGAGGCGCGGGGCGAGCAACCTCGACATGTGCGTGCTGTCTTCTGTGTCACTGAACGGTGACAGGTGAGCTTCTGACCTCTGCTGATGCACCATGGGAACGATTATGGCGATTCCATGCATTGGACGGATGAACGACGGGTCTTTAGGTTCGAAGCATGCCTTCCGCCAGTACCGGGGCGTCCACCACCGTGGGCGCCGCCTCCTCCGCCCATGTCACCGACTCCCTCCCTGTCACCGACTCCGTCCCTGCCACCGACTCCCGTATGGCCCCCGGCGGGCCCGGCTACCGCCGGATGAGCTTCGCTCTCTTCCTCGCGGGCGTCGCGACCTTCGCGCTCCTCTACTCCACCCAGGCCCTGCTCCCGCTGGTCTCCGCGGACTTCGGGGTGAGCGCGAGCGCGGCGAGCTGGACGGTGTCGGCCGCGACGGGCGGTCTTGCGCTCTTCGTCCTCCCGATGAGCGCCCTGTCGGAGCGTTTCGGACGGCGTACGGTCATGACGGCGTCCCTGGCGGTGGCGGTCAGCGTCGGTCTCCTGGTCCCCTTCGCGCCGTCGATCGGCGCGCTGGTGGCGCTGCGGGCGGTGCAGGGCGCGGCGCTGGCGGGTCTCCCGGCGTCGGCGACGGCGTATCTGGCCGAGGAGGTCCGTCCCAAGGCGCTGATCACCGCGATCGGTCTGTTCGTCGCGGGCAACAGCGTGGGCGGGATGAGCGGGCGGGTCATCACGGGCTGGGTCGCGCAGGAGTGGGGCTGGCGGGTGGCCGTCGGCGCTGTCGGGCTGATCGCCGTGGGCTGCGCGGTGGCCTTCCGGCTGCTGCTTCCGGCGCCGCGGCACTTCGCGCGGGGTTCGCTGCGGCCGCGGGTACTGGCCCGCACGGTGCGCGACCATCTCGCGAACCCGCTGCTGTGCCGGCTGTACGCCATCGGCGCGCTGTTCATGATGGTGTTCGGCGGGGTCTACACGGTCATCGGCTACCGCCTCAGCGAGGCGCCCTTCTCCCTCCCCCAGGGCATCGTCGGCTCGATCTTCCTGGTCTACCTGGTCGGTACGGTGTCGGCGTCGACGGCGGGCCGTCTGGTCGGCCGCGCCGGACGCCGCGGCTCCCTCTATCTGGCGGGCGGCACCACGACCGCCGGTCTGCTCCTGTCCCTCGGGGACTCCGTCGCGCTGGTCCTGCTCGGCCTCGTCCTGATCACCGCGGGCTTCTTCGCGGGCCACGCGGTGGCGTCGTCGTCGGTGAGCCACACCGCGCGGGAGGGGCGGGCGCAGGCGTCGGCCCTCTACCAGTCCGCGTACTACATCGGTTCGAGCGCCGGCAGCACGCTCGGCGCGGTCGCCTTCCACGCGGGGGGCTGGGCGGGCACGGTGACCATGGGGCTGCTCGCGGTGCTGGGCGTCGTCTCGATCACCCTGTTCGGCTCCCACGCGGCCCGCACCGCCTCCCGCCGCGCGCCTGCCCTGGCCCACTGAGCCCGGAACCCTCTCCGACACACCCCCTGTGACCTGCTCTTTTCCCCGCTCCGCACGCCATTGTCAGTGGGCTGCGGTAGCTTCCGAAGTGCTGGCGCAACGACGCGCGGAACGGAACAGCCACAGGGGTGGGTTGGCTATGAGCGACGGTACGGCGACGACGGCAGACCTGGACGTCCGGCTGGAGAAGCACCGGGTCGAGCTGACCGGGTACTGCTACCGGATGCTCGGCTCGTCCTTCGAGGCCGAGGACGCGGTGCAGGACACGATGGTCCGCGCCTGGCGCAGCTTCGACAAGTTCGAGGGCCGCTCCTCGATGCGGTCCTGGCTGTACCGGATCGCGACGAACGTGTGCCTGGACATGCTCAACGCGGGAAACCGGAGGGCTCGTCCGATGGATCTCACGGCTCCCTCACCGCTCGCCCAGGCGGCGCTCACCCCCCGCCCGGACAACACCTGGCTGGAGCCGATGCCCGACGGCCGCGTGCTGCCGACGGCCGGTGATCCGGCGGAGGCGGCGGTCGCCAAGGAGTCGGTGCGCCTCGCCTTCATGGCGGCGCTGCAGCAGCTGCCGCCCAAGCAGCGCGCGGTCCTCATCCTGCGCGAGGTCCTCGCGTGGAAGGCGAGCGAGGTCGCCGAGCTGCTCGGCACCACGGTCGCGTCGGTCAACAGCGCGCTCCAGCGGGCCCGCGCCACCCTCGCGGAGAGCGACACGGCGGGCGCCGACGCCGCCACCTCCGACCCACTGGACGAGGAGCAGCAGAAGCTTCTGGAGCGCTATGTGGCGGCGTTCGAGGGGTACGACATGACGGCTCTGACGGCGCTCCTGCACGAGGACGCGATCATGACGATGCCGCCGTTCGACCTGTGGCTGCGCGGCACGGACGACATCACCGGTTTCATGACGACGCTGGGCGCCGCCTGCGCCGGCTCACGTCTGATTCCGGTCGAGGTCAACGGCCTGCCGGGCTTCGCCCAGTACAAGCCGGACGAGGAAGCGGGCGGCTACACCCCCTGGGCGGTGCAGGCGCTGGAGATCTCAAAGGGCCGCCTCACCGGGTTCCACTTCTTCCTGGACACGGCCCGCTGGTTCCCGCTCTTCGGGCTCCCCCTCCACCTCGACGCATCCGGCGCGGCCGAAGGGCAGGAAGCCGTCGGAGCGCAGGGAGGCGGAGGAGCCGGAGCTGTCGGTGCTGTCGGTGCTGTCGGTGCTGTCGGCGGTCTCGAAGCGGAGACCGACCAGGTCGAGTAGCGCGCGCAGGGCCGGGTCCGGGCCGTGCAGGCGTATGCGCCCGCCGGCCCGTCGGGCGGCCAGCTCCATCCTCGCCAGCGCGTCGACGGCGGCGAGGCCGGGCGGCCCGAGGCCCGCGACATCGCAGACCACGATCCCGCCGCCGCTCGCCCCGAGGAGTGCGCGGACGTCGTCACAGAGCCGGGGCACGTCGTCCCGGGTGACGAGTCCTGGCAGCACGAGTACGGCGGGTGTCGCGGAATCCACAGTCAGTAGACCGTGCGGGGCCCCGGAACTCATCGCGGGCGGCGCGGAAGATCACATTGACCCGCGCCCGCTCCTCCCCGTTGGGTTGGATGCATGCCCCATGAACCGGTTCCGCCCGCGATACCCGACGGCCTCCTCCCCGCCGAGGAGGCTCCGTGCAAGGGGTGTTGACGGGCTTCGCGGTCATCGCCGTCGTCATCGGCGTCGGGTATGTCATCGGACGGCGCGGCCATCTCGGGGACAACGGGCGGGAGGTGCTGACGAAGCTCGCCTTCCATGTGGCGTCGCCCGCGCTGCTGTTCACGACGCTCGCGCAGGCCGACCTGTCGGTCATCTTCTCCAGCCGGCTGCTGGTCACGGCGATGAGCACGGCCGCGGCGGCCGGGGTGTTCGTCACGGTGGGGGTCGTACGCCGCTGGGGACTCGGCCGGACGACGATCGGCGCGCTCTGCTCCAGTTACGTCAACTCCGGCAACCTCGGGATCCCGATCGC
Organism: Streptomyces sp. NPDC002935; assembly: GCF_040611295.1. Classification (NCBI taxonomy): domain Bacteria; kingdom Bacillati; phylum Actinomycetota; class Actinomycetes; order Kitasatosporales; family Streptomycetaceae; genus Streptomyces; species Streptomyces sp. NPDC002935. The sequence goes on along the minus strand of NZ_JBEXNW010000015.1, from coordinate 157,508 downwards.
CGTGTACGTGCTGGGCGATGCCTCGCTGGTGGCGCCCGTGCTGCTGTTCCAGCAGATCATGGTCACGCCGATCGCCCTGACCGTCCTCGACCTGTCCGGGACGGGCGAGAAGGGTCCGCTGTGGCAGCGGCTGATCACACCGCTGCGCAATCCCATCGCGGTCGGTTCGCTGAGCGGCGTCGCGTTGTCGGCGGCCGGTCTGACCGTGCCCGGCCCGGTCCTCGATCCGCTCCGGCTCATCGGCGGCATGTCGGTGCCCGCGGTGCTGCTGGCGTTCGGGATCTCGCTGTGCGGCAGCAGCCTGCCGGGCCGCGGCTCGGACCGGGGTCCGGTGCTGCTGTCGGTCGTGCTGAAGGCGGTGGGCCAGCCGCTGGCCGCCTGGGCACTGGCCGTCGGCGTGTTCGGGCTGCGCGGCGCCCCGCTGCTCGACGTGGTGGTCACCTCGGCCCTGCCCGCCGCGCAGAACCTGTTCACGTACGCCTCGCGCTACCGGGTCGGCGAGACCCTGGCGCGCGAGTCGATCCTGCTCTCCACGATCCTGGCCGTTCCGGTGCTCGTGGTGATCGCGGCCGTGCTCGGGTGAGACACGAGGGGGACCGGCGCGCGTGCGCCGGTCCCCCCTCGTGGAGCGGAGTGGACGCGCCGATCAGGCGATCCGGTCCAGCACGATCGGCGTGGCCTTGAAGTCCGTGCCCGCGGGCGCGATGTCGTACGAGCCCTCGACCCCTTCGAGCGCGTACGCGAAGCGCTCCGGGGTGTCCGTGTGCAGGGTGAACAGGGGCTGGCCCGCCGTCACCGTGTCGCCCGGCTTGGCGTGCAGCTCGACACCCGCGCCGGCCTGCACCGGGTCCTCCTTGCGGGCGCGTCCGGCGCCCAGGCGCCAGGCGGCGATGCCGATGTCGTACGCGTCGAGACGGGTCAGCACACCGGAGGCCGGGGCGCTGACGACGTGCCGCTCGCGTGCCGTGGGCAGCTCGGCGTCCGGGTCGCCGCCCTGCGCGGCGATCATGCGGCGCCACACGTCCATGGCGGAGCCGTCGGCGAGCGCCTTCGCCGGGTCGGCGTCCTTCACTCCGGCCGCGTCGAGCATCTCGCGTGCCAGGGCGATGGTGAGCTCGACGACGTCGGCGGGGCCGCCGCCCGCGAGGACCTCGACGGACTCGCGGACCTCCAGCGCGTTGCCCGCGGTCAGGCCGAGCGGCGTCGACATGTCGGTGAGGAGCGCGACCGTCTTCACACCGTGGTCCGTGCCCAGGCCCACCATCGTGGAGGCCAGTTCGCGGGCGTCCTCGATGGTCTTCATGAAGGCGCCGGAGCCGACCTTCACGTCCAGGACCAGCGAGCCGGTGCCCTCGGCGATCTTCTTGGACATGATGGAGGAGGCGATGAGCGGGATGGCCTCGACCGTGCCGGTGACGTCGCGGAGCGCGTAGAGCTTCTTGTCTGCGGGGGCGAGGCCGTCGCCGGCCGCGCAGATGACCGCGCCCGTGGTGTCGAGGACGTGCAGCATCTCCTCGTTGGACAGCAGCGCACGCCAGCCCGGGATCGACTCCAGCTTGTCCAGGGTGCCGCCGGTGTGGCCGAGGCCGCGCCCGGACAGCTGCGGCACCGCGGCGCCGCAGGCGGCGACCAGCGGGGCCAGCGGGAGGGTGATCTTGTCGCCGACGCCGCCCGTGGAGTGCTTGTCGGCGGTCGGGCGGGACAGGGACGAGAAGTCCATGCGCTCGCCCGAGGCGATCATCGCGGCCGTCCAGCGGGCGATCTCACGGCGGTTCATGCCGTTGAGCAGGATCGCCATGTTGAGGGCGGCCATCTGGTAGTCGGCGACCTCGCCGCGGGTGTACGCGTCGATGACCCAGTCGATCTGCGGATCGCTGAGTTCGGCGCGGTCCCGCTTGGTGCGGATGACGGAGACGGCGTCCATGGCCATGGCGTTCCTTCCGAAAGAGAAGCGGCCCCTCCCAGGGATCGGTCGATCAGGAGGGGCCGCGGGGCATTACTTGGTGAGATGGCCCGGCCCGAAGGCCTGCGGCAGCATCTCGGAGAGGGGCACGAGCCCGTCCGGCGTCTCCAGGACCAGTTCGTCCCCGCCGAACTCGAACAGCAGCTGACGGCAGCGTCCGCACGGGACGAGGATCTCGCCCTGCCCGTCGACACACGTGAAGTGCGTCAGCCGGCCGCCGCCGGTGGTGTGCAGCTCGGAGACCAGACCGCACTCGGCGCACAGGGAGAGCCCGTAGGAGGCGTTCTCGACGTTGCAGCCGGAGATGATCCGGCCGTCGTCGACGCGGGCGGCGGCGCCGACCGGGTAGCCCGAGTAGGGGGCGTACGCGCGGGACATCGCCGTACGGGCCACCTTCCGCAGCTCCTCCCAGTCGACGCCCGCGGACTCCGCGCCGGAGATCACTTGCCCTGCCCCTTCCGGTACGGCAGACCGTCCGCCTTCGGCATGCGCAGGCGCTGCGCCGACAGCGAGAGGACGAGCAGGGTGATGACGTACGGCGTGGCGGAGACGATCTGGTTGGGCACCTCGTTGGTCATGGAGTACCAGAGGAACACGAGGACGCCGATGACCAGGGTGATGACGGCGGACACGTACTTCTTCTTGACCGCGAGCCAGATCGCGCCGATACCGAGCAGGATGGCGCCGAGCAGCAGCAGGGCGTGGACGTTCTCCGAGCCGCCGCGCAGGTTGAGGCTGTCGGTGTAGCCGAAGAGAACCGCGCCCAGGGCGAGCCCGCCGGGCATCCAGTTGCCGAAGATCATCGCGGCGAGACCGATGTAGCCGCGGCCGGCGGTCTGCCCCTCCAGGTAGAAGGGGTTGGCGACGATGGAGAGGAAGACACCGCCGAGGCCGGCCAGACCACCGGAGATGATCACGGCGATGTACTTGTACTTGTAGACGTTTACGCCGAGCGACTCGGCCGCGATCGGGTTCTCACCGCAGGACCGCAGGCGCAGACCGAACGGGGTGCGCCACAGGATCCACCAGGTGGCGGGGATCAGTGCGACGGCGATCAGGGTCAGCCAGGAGACGTCGGTGACCAGGCCGCCGAGCAGACCCGCGATGTCCGAGACGAAGAACCAGCCCTTGGAGTTCAGGGTGCTGAGCCAGTCGGAGAGCCCTGGCACGGTGAACTGGCCGAGCGATTCGACCGGCGGGGACTGCTTGGCCGAGCCGCCCGGGACGCCCTCGAAGGCGAGCGGGGAGAGATAGCGGGTGGCACCGAGCGCCAGGATGTTGATGGCCACACCGGAGACGATGTGGTTGACGTTGAAGGTGACCGTCATGATCGCGTGCAGCAGACCGCCGACGGCGCCGCCGATCACGCCGATCAGGATGCCGGTCCACGGGCCCCACTGGTAACCGGCCCAGGCGCCGAACCAGGTGCCGAGGATCATCATGCCTTCGAGGCCGATGTTGACGACGCCCGAGCGCTCGGCCCACAGACCGCCGAGACCGGCCAGGCCGATCGGGACGGCCAGCTCCAGTGCGGTGGACATCTGGCTGACGTTGGTGATGCCGTCGGCGCCGGTGATGATGCGGACGATCGAGGTCAGCGCCAGGCCGCCCGCGATCACCAGCAGGAGCACGGGAAGCGACATCCGGCGGCTGCCGGGAGCCGCGGGCTGCAGCGTGGGCTGGTTGACGTCGGTTGCGGTGGTCACTGGCCAGCCACCTCCTTCTGGGTGTTGTTGGAAGCGCCGAGGACCTTGCCCGCGGCGAGTTCCTCGCCGACACGGCGCTGCTGGCGGCGCAGACCCCACTCGCGCACGGCCTCGTACGAGACCACGACCGCGATCACGATCAGGCCCTGCATGATGACCGCGATCTCCTTGTCGTACCCGTGGAAGTCGAGCTCGGGCGAGGCCTTGTCCAGCCAGGCCCACAGCAGGGCCGCGAAGGCGATGCCCACGGGGCTGTTGCGGCCCAGCAGCGCGATACCGATACCGAGGAAGCCGATGCCGGTCGGGAAGTTCAGGCTGTAGGTGTGGGTGTCGCCGAGCAGGATCGGCAGGCCCGCGAGACCGGCGATGCCGCCGGAGAGCAGCATCGCGGTGAGCACCATGCGCTTGGAGTTCACACCGCTGGCCGCGGCGGCGGACTCGGAGGCGCCGGAGGCGCGCAGGTCGAAGCCGAAGCGGGTGCGGTTGAGGACGATCCAGTAGGCGATGCCGAGGACCACCGCGAGGACGACCAGACCGTAGATCTCGCCCGAATCGCCCATGTCGAAGCCGGGAACCCAGCCCGACTTGTGCATCTCGCCGGTGGTGTTGTTGTTGCCGAGCTTGACGCCGAAGACGTCGGGCAGCCACAGGTAGGAGATGACGGAGACGGCGATCGCGTTCAGCATGATCGTCGCGACGACCTCGCTGACCCCGCGGGTGACCTTGAGGACACCGGCGATACCGGCCCAGAGGGCGCCGGTGCAGATGGCGGTCACCATGAGCAGCGGGACCTGGAGCGCGGCCGGCAGCGCGACGTGCGCGCCGACGATCGCGGCCATCATGGCGGCGAGCTGGTACTGGCCGTCCACACCGATGTTGAACAGGTTCATCCGGAAGCCGATGGCCACCGCCAGCGCCGCGATGTAGTACAGCGAGGCCTGGTTGATGATCAGGACCTGGATGTCGGAGTACGTCGCCTGCTGGAACATCAGCGTGTACGGCTCGAACGGGTTCTGGCCCGAGGCGAGCAGCACGACCGAGGTCAGTGCCACGGCGACGACGAGCGCGATGACCGGTCCGGCCACCCCGAGGAGCAGGCGCTCCTTGTCGAACTTCTTCATCAGCGGGCCTCGTCTTCCGGGGAGTCTGCCGGGGTCTCGGCGGGCTCTTCGAGCTCGGCCTGTTCGGCGAGCTCCTCGTTCTCCAGGTGTCCGGAGGCGGCGCCGGTCATGGCCGAGCCGAGTTCCTCCGGAGTGATGGTGGCCGGGTCCGCGTCCGCGACCAGCTTGCCGTTGTAGATCACCCGGAGCGTGTCGGACAGGCCGATCAGCTCGTCCAGGTCCGCGGAGATCAGCAGGACGGCGAGTCCTTCGCGGCGCGCCGCGCGGATCTGGTCCCAGATCTGCGCCTGCGCGCCGACGTCCACACCACGGGTGGGGTGGGCGGCGATCAGGAACCTCGGCTTGTGGCTCATCTCGCGGCCGACGATCAGCTTCTGCTGGTTGCCGCCGGACAGGGAGGCCGCGGTGACGTCGATGCCGGGGGTGCGCACGTCGTACTCCTCGACGATGCGGCGGGTGTCCTGCTGGGCGCCCTTGATGTCGATCCAGATGCCCTTGGCGTTGGGCTTCTCGGTGACATGGCCGAGGATGCGGTTCTCCCAGAGGGGGGCTTCCAGGAGGAGGCCGTGGCGGTGCCGGTCCTCGGGGATGTAGCCGATGCCGCCCTCGCGGCGCTTGCGCGTGGACAGGCCGGTGATGTCGTCGCCGTCGAAGCGGATGACACCGGAGTCGGCGCCCTTGAGGCCGATCAGCGCGTCGATGAGTTCCGTCTGGCCGTTGCCCTCGACACCGGCGATACCCATCACCTCACCGGCGTGGATGGTGAAGGAGACATGGTCGAGCACGAGCCGCACGGTGCCGCGCTCCACCTCGTCCATGAGCAGGCTCGCCGAGCTCTTGCCCATCGAGACCGAGCCCTTGGCGAAGACCGTCAGGTCCTCGACCTCGATCACGGCCCGGTCGGTGACCGTCGACTCGGACGTCTCCGGCGTCGGCAGCTCGCTGCCGACCATCAGCTCGGCGAGCTGACGCGGGGTCGTCTCGGACGGAACGGCGGTACCGACCGTCGTGCCGCGCCGGATGACCGTGATGTCGTCGGCGACCGAGAGGACCTCGCCCAGCTTGTGCGAGATGAAGATGACCGACAGGCCCTCGGCCTTGAGTTCGCGCAGGTTGTCGAAGAGCGCGTCGACCTCCTGCGGCACGAGGACGGCGGTGGGCTCGTCCAGGATCAGGATCTGGGCGCCGCGGTAGAGGACCTTGAGGATCTCCACGCGCTGCCGGTCGGCGACGCCGAGCTCCTCGACCAGGACGTCGGGGCGGACCCCGAGGCCGTAGCGCTCGGAGAGCTCCACGATCTTGCGGCGGGCCTTGCCTCCGATGCCGTACAGCTTCTCGCTGCCCAGGACGACGTTCTCCAGGACGGTGAGGTTGTCGGCCAGCATGAAGTGCTGGTGGACCATGCCGATGCCGCGGGCGATGGCGTCACCGGGGGACGAGAAGGTGACCTGCCGACCGTCGACGGCGATGGTGCCCTCGTCCGGCTTCTGCATGCCGTAGAGGATCTTCATCAGCGTCGACTTGCCGGCGCCGTTCTCGCCGACGAGGGCGTGCACGGTGCCCTTGCGGACGCTGAGGTGGATGTCGTGGTTGGCCACGACGCCAGGGAATCGCTTCGTGATCCCGGCGAGTTCGACAGCGGTCGCCTGACCGTTGACCGCGCCGGCCGGAGGGCTGCTGGACGCGTTGATGGCGCACTCTCCTGAGGGAAAGGGGGTCGTCTACGCGCGTAGCGCCCCTACGGCAACGAAAGGGGCCACGCGCCGCGAGAACGGGATACGGGGAGCCAGACTCCTCGTATCCCGTTGAGCGGACGTAACCCCGCGGTTACCAAGCGACTCCGGGGCAGAACGAGCACCTTCCCGTGCCGGACGGCACAGGGACGTACCCGAACTTCCCCGGGATCGCATTGGCTGCTCCTGAGGTACTGCTCGTCAGCTGGTCTTGACCTTGATCGCACCGCTGATGATCTTCTCCTGGGCGGCCTTGACGGCGTCCTGGATCGCGGTGTTGCTCTTGAACTCCGGGTTGGAGTCGGCCAGGCCGACCTCACCGGACTTCAGATCGCCCCGAACGATACCGCTCTCGGGCTTGCCGTCCTCGACCGACTTCGCCAGGTTGTAGACCGCCTTGGCGACATCCTTGGTGGCGGAGGTCAGGATCGAGGTCTTGTACTTGGCCAGCGCTTCCTGCTGGTACTGGTCGGAGTCGACACCGATGGCCAGGACCTTCTCGGCGGCGGCGGCCTCGATGACACCCTGACCGGACAGACCGGCCGCGGCGTAGACGACGTCGGCCTTCTTCTCGATCTGGCCCTCGGCGGCCGTCTTGCCCTTGTCGGGGCTGGAGAAGCCACCCTCCTGGGCGGTCTGGGTCAGGTACTGCGAGAGGACCTTGACGCCGGGCTTGGTGTCCTTGACACCCTGCTCGAAGCCCGCCTCGAACTTGTGGATCAGCGGAACGTCCACGCCGCCCACGAAGCCGACGACATCGGTCTTGGTGGCCTTGGCGGCCGTGACGCCGGCGAGGTAGGAGGCCTCCTGCTCGGAGAAGACCAGGTCCGCGACGTTCTTCGCCTCGACGGTGGAGTCGTCGACGATGCCGAAGGTCGTGTTCGGGAACTTCGCCGCGGCGGCCTTGACGGCCGGGCCGTAGGCGTAACCGATGCCGATGACCGGGTTGAAGCCCTGCTTGGCCAGCGAGACCAGGCGCTGCTCCTTGTCCGCGTCCGTCTCACCATCGGTGGGCTCGACGTCGGCGGTGTCGTACTTGAACTCGCCCTTGGCCTTCTTCAGACCCTCGAACGCCGCGTCGTTGAACGACTGGTCGCCCTTGCCGCCGACGTCGTACGCGATGGCGAGGCCCTTGTGACCCTTGGCGTCCGTCGAGGACGAGCCGGAGGTCGAGGTGCCGCCACAGGCGGACAGAGCGAGGGCGAGAGAGGCGGTCGCAGTGCCTGCGAGCGCGATGCGGGTAACCCGGCGCATTTGTTGTGCTCCTGTCTTACAGCGCCTGACGGTTCAGCTTCGGCGCTGGCTTCGCCGCAGATTAACGCGCGTAGACCAACTAGAAAACCCCTTCTGTCCACCTTGTTATCCGGCTGTGCCCGAGGCCACGTTTCGGCGGGCCCGGGAGGTGCCGATCGCAAAGGAACCGGGGCGGTCGGCGACCCCGGAAACGGACAGCGGAACGGGCGGGCACCCCAGGTGCCCGCCCGTTCCGCTGTACTTCGATCTTTTTCGTCCGATCGCCCGGTCGACGGGGGTGGCGGCGGATCGGCCCGGCGCCCGTCACCCGCCGTTCGCGGCGACTACGGCGACTACTCGGTCTTGACCTTGATGCTGCCGTCGACGATGGCCGCCTTGGCCTTGGCCACGGCGTCGGTCAGACCGGCGATCTCGCCCATCTTCGGGTTGCTGTCGGCGAGGCCGACACCGTTCACCTTGAGGTCGAAGGTCTGCGTGCCGGTCAGCGGCTTGCCGTCGTGGACCGACTTGGACAGCGTGTAGACCGCGCCGCCGACGTCCTTGAGCGCGGAGGTCAGGATCTTGTCCTTGTACGCCGCCAGCGCTTCCTGCTTGTACTGGTCGGAGTCGACACCGATCGCCCACACGCCCGCCTTGGAGGCGGCCTCGATGACACCCTGGCCGGAGAGACCGGCGGCGGCGTACAGGACGTCGGCGCCCTTCTCGATCTGGCCCTCGGCGGCGGCCTTGCCCTTGTCGGGGCTGGAGAAGCCACCCTCCGCGGCGGTCTGCGTCAGGTACTGCGAGAGGACCTTCACGCCGGGCTTGGTGTCCTTGACGCCCTGCGTGTAGCCGGCCTCGAACTTGTGGATCAGCGGAACGTCCACACCGCCGATGAAGCCGACCGTGTTGCTCTTGGTGGCCTTGGCGGCGGCGACGCCGGCGAGGTAGGAGGACTCCTGCTCGGCGAAGACCAGGGAGGCCACGTTCTTGCCGGGCACGACCGAGTCCACGATGCCGAAGCTGGTCTTCGGGAACTTCGCGGCGGCCTTCTCCAGCGCGGGACCGTAGGCGAAGCCGATGCCGATGACCGGGTTGTAGCCCTGCTTGGCCAGCGACTCCAGGCGCTGCTGCTTGTCAGCGTCCGTCTCGTTGTCGGTGGGCTCGATGTCGGCCGTCTTGTAGCCGAACTCCTTCTGCGCCTTCTCCAGGCCGGAGAACGCGGCGTCGTTGAAGGACTGGTCGCCCTTGCCGCCGACGTCGTAGGCGATGGCGAGGCCCTTGGCACCGCTGCTCTCGCTGCTGTTGCTGCTGCTGTTGCTGTCGCTGCTGGTGCCGCCGCACGCCGTGGCGGCGAGTGCGAGTGACGCGACCCCCACCGCGACGCGGGTCAGGCTGGCTATCCGACGCATCTGAAGCTCCCCATTCTCCAAAGCCCCGCAGTGGGTGCTGAGTTCGGCGCACATTAACGCGCGTAGACCGTCCAGGGAACGGGATTCCGCCTGGCCGTTATCCATTCGTGCCGATGGCCGGTTACGTCCTTGTGAACCACGGGACCGAAAGGTGCTTTTGGGGATGCAGCACCCACCACGACCATCACGCAGCGTGTCCGGAAGGTGGAGCCCGCGTGACGGAGCGGGTGGTTCCTGCTCCACGGAGTGACTGTTGACGAATGACTGCGCACCACGCTACTGCGCGGGGTCGGGGGGCGCGACCTGAGTCACCGGCCGCGCCGCTCGCCGTCAGACGCGCTCGTCCAGGAGGGCCGCCGCGGTGAACATCTCGACGCCGACCGTGATCGCGTACTCGTCCGCGTCGAAGTCGCCCCGGTGCAGGTCACGGATGGTGCGGTCACCCGGCGGGCGCACGCCCAGGCGGGCCATCGCGCCGGGCACGTGCTCCAGGTACCAGGAGAAGTCCTCGCCGCCGAGGCTCTGCTCCGTGTCCTCGATGGAGTGCGCCCCGCGCCGGGCGGTCATCGCGTCGCGGAGGAGTTCGGTGACGGCCGCGTCGTTGACGACCGGCGGGACACCCCGGATGTAGTTGATCTCGGACTTGGCGCGGTAGAGGTTCGCGATCTCGTCGATGGCCGCGTGGACGAGGTCGGGCGCGGCCCGCCAGGCGTCGAGGTCCAGGCAGCGGATGGTCCCGGACAACTCGGCGTGCTGCGGGATCACGTTGCAGGCGTGCCCCGACTCGATGCGTCCCCAGGTCACCGCGAGCCCGCTGCGGGCGTCCACGCGCCGGGCGACGAGCGCCGGCACGTCGGTCACCACCCGCGCGGCGGCGGTGACGAGGTCGGTGGTGAGGTGGGGGCGCGCGGTGTGTCCGCCCGCGCCGTCCAGCGACACCTCCAGCCGGTCGCACGCCGAGGTGATGGCGCCGTGCCGCAGTCCGATGCGCCCCGCGTCGACCCTCGGGTCGCAGTGCACGCCGACGATCCGCCCGACACCCTCCAGCACGCCCGACTCGATCGCGTCCGGGGCGCCGCCGGGCAGCACCTCCTCCGCGGGCTGGAAGATCAGCCGCACACGCCGGGGCAGCAGCCCCTGGGCGTGCAGGTCCGCGAGCACGAGACCGGCGCCGAGCACGACCGCCGTGTGGACGTCGTGTCCGCAGGCGTGGGCGCGGTCGGGCACGGTCGAGCGGTACGCGCAGTCACTCTTCGTGTCCGGGATGGGCAGCGCGTCGATGTCGGCGCGCAGCGCCAGCATCGGGCGTACGTCGTCCGCGTCTCCGATATCACAGATGAGGCCGGTCCCGATGGCGAGCACCCGCGGCTTCAGGCCCGCACGCTCCAGGCGCGCCTTGATCGCCGCGGTGGTGCGGAACTCCTGGTTGCCGAGCTCCGGGTGCATGTGCAAGTCGCGGCGGAACGCCACGAGTTCGGCGCGCAGCGCCTCGGGCAGCGCGCCGGGGAGCAGCGGCTCCCCGGGGAGATCGGCCTCGGACTCTCGGGACATCAGTTGGTTCACCCTTTGAAGGGTAGGACGATCGGGCGGCCAACTGACCCACGATCAACAAAAGTTCAGCCCGTTAGGGGAAGAAAATCTGACCGCACGGCGCATGGCTGGCTACGAGGATGGGTAAACTCGCCCGGCTCTTCGGGCGTTTGGATCTTGAACAGGCCCTGGGTGACCGGCTGTGATCCGACTCGGCCGGGGATCGCCCGCCGATGTGCACCAGGGAACGCCCGGCATGCCCGAGCCCATTCCCCCGTGTGGTCTCCACAGTCTCACAACACCGCAACCGAATTCCGGAACCGTCACCGCCGCGCGACGACGGTGTCACGTTCCGTGATCTGCGCGGTGCGCGCGGGGCGGCCGGGGTGCGCGCGGGGCGGCCGGGGTGCGCGCGGGGCGCGGAGGGGTGGGACGCGGCGGGGCACGGAGGGGTAGGGCGCGGGCAGGGGGCAGGGCGCGGGCGGTCGGGGCACGGGCAGGGGGGCGGGCAGGCGGGCAAGGGGGCGGGGGGCGGGGCGGCGGCTCAGCCGAAGCGGCCCGCCACGTAGTCCGCCGTGCGCTGGTCCTCGGGGGTGCCGAAGATGTGGCCGGTGGGGCCGTGCTCGACGATGCCGCCCGGAGTGCCCTGCTCGGCGAGGAAGAAGGCGCACTGCTGGGAGACGCGCGCCGCCTGCTGCATGTTGTGGGTGACGATGACGACGGTCACCTCGCCGGCGAGTTCGTGGATGGTCTCCTCGACGCGGCGGGTGGAGGTCGGGTCGAGCGCCGAGCACGGCTCGTCCATCAGCAGCACCCGGGGCCGTACGGCGAGAGCGCGGGCGATGCACAGACGCTGCTGCTGGCCGCCGGAGAGCGCGCCGCCGGGCTGCCGCAGCCGGTCCCGGACCTCCTTCCACAGGCCGGCTCGGGTCAGGCTCTCCTCGACCAGTTCGTCCTTCTCCCGGCGGCCCACGCGCGTGCCGGTCAGGCGCAGGCCCGCGACCACGTTGTCGTAGATCGACATGGCCGGGAACGGGTTCGGCTTCTGGAAGACCATGCCGATCCGGCGCCGTGCCTCGGTCAGCCGCCGCTCGGGGGCGTAGATGTCCTCGCCCTCCAGGAGCACCTCGCCGGCCATCGCGGCGGAGGGGATCAGCTCGTGCATCCGGTTGAGCGTGCGCAGGAAGGTCGACTTGCCGCAGCCGGAGGGGCCGATCAGGGCGGTGACCTGTCCGGCGGGCATGGTGAGGGAGACGCGCTCCAGCACCAGGTGGCTGCCGAACCAGGCCGACACGCCGCGCGCCTCAAGGGTCGCGGGGGCGGTCTTGGGCCCGGCGAGGAGCAGGCCCGACGGGACGGGCGGCAGCACGGCGGTGTCGGCCTCGGGAGTCCCGGGGTCGGCGACGGCGGTGGCGGTCGGCGCACGGCCGGTCCCGGCGGTGGCGGCCGACACGCTGTCGGTCGGGGCGGTCTCGGTCGCGGCGCTGTCACGCGCGGCGGTCGCATCGGTCACGTCGGGCACCTCATGGCGGGATCGGATCGGGCTCGGCTGGGTCACACGGGTGGGGCCGGTCGGTGGTGTCACATCAGGTTCGGCAGCAGTTCGGTGGTGCGGGTCGCGACCTGGAGGCCGAGGACGGCGACGACCGGCGCGAACACGATCCAGGTCTGGTGACGGCCCCAGCGGTGCCAGGCCCACACCGCGGCCACCGCCACGGCCACCAGCGCCTGGAGCCACAGGACGAGCGGCCACGGCACTCCGCCGGGGACGGCCAGCGGCTGCTCGGACTCGGGAAGCGTGCCGGAGCGGATGACCGCGGCCGGGGTCTGCGCGGCCGCCGAGACCAGTTCGGCGTCGACGCGCAGCACTCCGCCGGGCATGAAGTCCGGCCCGGTGGCCGTGAGGAGGACCATGCGGCCCTTGCCCGCGGTGAGGGTGGCGGGGGCCGGGTCACCGGCCCTCCGGATGCCGAAGACCTGGTACTTCGCCCTGCCCTGGCCGGTGGTCACGCTGAAGGTGTCACCGGCGGCGAGTTCGTCGAGGCGCTCGAAGGGTCCGCCGTACGCGGCGGCGCGGCCCATCAGCACGCTGGTGCCGGCCTGCCCCGGCAGCGGGGTGTCGCGGCGGTGGCCGGGGCCGTCGGTGAGGACGGTGGAGTCGGTGCCCTCCAGGACGACCTGGTGGACGTGGAGGGCGGGGATGTCGATGAGCGCGACCGGGGTGCCGGGGGCGAGCAGGTCGCCCTGCTGGTCGGTCTGGGCCACCGGGGCTGTGCCCAGGGCCAGTTGGGCGCGCAGGGAGTCGAACGCGGCGTGCTGCGCCGCCCGTTCCTGGAGGCCGCTGACGAACAGCAGTTGCGCGGTGAGGCCGAGCAGCAGGGCCGCCAGGGTGAGCAGGCCACCGCGGGCGAGGTGCCGGACGGCGGTGACGCTCCGAACGCCCAGCCGCGGTGCGGGCGTTGCGAGCGTGGTCTGTACGGCGACCGTCACGGCGGCACGTCTCCTTCACTCAACTCATGGAACGGGTGGGACGGATGAACGGGAAAACAAAAGGACGCAAGGACAAAAGGACGAAAGAGGTTCCGGCCCCCGCCGGGAGGGCCCTGCTGGGCGCCCCCCGGCGGAGGTGTGGTTCAACCGGCCACGGATCAGGTGGACTTGATGGTGATGTTGGCGCCGTTCTTCGAGTTCACCGTGGTGGAACCCACGTACCAGGCGTGCATGGTGTGCGAGCCGCGGGACAGCTTGGGCAGGGTGACGGTCACCTTGCCGCCGCTCAGGGTGCCGGTGGCGATGACGCGCGAGCCCTCGTAGATGCGGACCTGGCCGGTCGGCGTGGTGCCGGTCGCGGCGACCTTGACGGTGACCTTGGCCTGGGACAGGTGGCTGATCGAAGTCGGCGCGGTGGTGCTGACGGTCGGGGTCGCCTTCGAGACGGTCAGCGACAGGGTCCCGTTGGACGTCAGGAGCTTGCTGTTGCCCGCGTACGACACCGTGAGGCTGTGCTTGGCGACCTTCAGGTGGCTGGACAGGCTGACGGAGACCTTGCCCGTGCTGTCCAGGGTGCCGGTGCCGAGGGTGGTGGTGCCTTCCTTCACGGTGACCGTGCCGGTCGGGACGACGCCGTGCGTGTCGGCGACGGTGACGGCGACCTTCGGGGTCTTGCCGTACGCGGTCGTCGCGGTGGTCGCCTTCGTGGTGGTCGTGTACTTGATGTCGCCGGTCCAGGAGGCGACGGCACCGCTGCCGTTGAGGTTGGCGGCGGAGACCGTGGCCGTGTAGTGGCCGAGGGCCAGACCGCTGAAGGTGTACGTGAGCGTGGCGGCCGGGACGTCCTTGACGGCCACGACGGCGCCGTCCGAACCGGTCAGGGTCACGCGGTAGTCGGTGACCGGGAGGCCGGTGGCGGACGGGGCGGTCCAGTTCAGCCGGACGCTCCCGTCGCCGCGGGTGCCGCTCAGGACCGGCGCGGCCGGCGTGGAGGCGTCGACGCCGGACTCCTCCAGGCCGCCGAGCTTGGCGTGCTTGGCCGGGTTGACCGAGCCGTTGTAGGACTCGTTCACGAAGCCGAACTTGGCGATGACGCCCTCGGCGCCCTCGGAGGCGAGGGCCGCCTCGTGGGTGCCGCTGGTGACGAAGACGTCGTAGACGTCCTTGTCGAAGAAGATGCTGGTCGGGTCGATCGCCCGGGTCGGAACGACGTTGTAGACGTCGCGGCCGAAGGTGGCGTTCTCGTAGTAGGCGCCGACCGGGGCGAGCTTGCCGTTCACGGTGGCGACCGGGGTGGTGGCGCCGGTGTCGCCGGGCAGCTGTACGGCGGCCAGGTGGGCGCCGGCGGCGGCCGCGTCGGTGCTGAAGTCCGGCGAGATGCCGTTGTTCTGGGCGATCCAGCTGCCCACGGAGAACGGGACGAGCGCACCGTCCGCGTCGAGGGCGCCATCGGCCTGGTTCTCCTGGACGGTCCCGACGTTCGGGGAGAGCGTGGCGTCGGTGAGGCCGATCGCGCCGAGGAAGAACTTGCGGGTGCCGGAGCCGCTCTGCGGGATCTTCGGGTGCACGGTCTGGCCGTTCACCACGGTCAGCGAGCCCGAGTAGATGTCGTGCAGCTGGTCGACGGTCAGCGTGTTCAGGGCCGAGCCGCGGACCGCCACGCCGACCGCGTCACGCGCGAACGGAATGTAGGTGAAGGCGGTTCCGGAGGTGCTCGGGCCGCTGGAGGAGCGGGCGAAGTCGACCTGGCCCTTGATGGAGACGCCCGAGCTGTCGGGGAACTTGTCGCCGGTCAGCGCCATGCTGAGGGCGAGGCGGCCCTTGCCGGAGCCGTTGGGGCGCAGGAAGGACGGGCCGCCCGTGCGGGTCTGGATGTTCGAGGTGGTGGAGCCTGTGCCGGGCTCGATCGCGTCGTAGGAGGCGACGCCCGCACCGGACACCGCCTTCACGGCGGTGCCGGCGTAGTCCTTGCCGTTGACCGTGTCACCGGCGAGGGCGTTGAGCACGTCCTGGGTGGTGTCCGAGCCCACGCCGACGAGCTTGCGGAACGTTCCGGCCGGGGTGGGGTCGGCGGACGCCGGGCTCGCCAGAGCCAGCGTGCCGGACACCACGGCGGCGGCGACCATGGCCGCCGAAAGGCGCATCGAGCGCATTGAGAGTCTCCAGAGGGTGTGCGACGTGACGTCGGGTGGATCTGGCAGGGTGGTACGGGCCGTCCGCCCCGACTGTCTTTCGGGGCGGGCGGCCGTCTGTGGGGAGCGCGGGCCCGGCGGGCCCCCGCTCCGAGGATTCAGCCCCGGCCGGAAGGCAGCCGCCTGCGCAGCCACTCCGGCAGGGTGAGCGCGGGGACGGTCACCGCGCGGCCGCCGGGGAGCGGGATGCGCAGCGGGAGCCGGAGCCTGCCGCCGCCGGCGAACGGCGCCCCGATGCCGGCGAAGGCGCCGAGCGCGGCACCGACCGGGACGGCGTACCGCAGGGAGTTGGCCGGGTCGTCGGGTGTGGTGCCGAGCGCGGTGGTCTGGACGGCCTTGCCGCCGTCGTAGGACGGTGCGCCGCTCGGCGTCGCGCTCGCGCCGGGGCTCGACGTGGCGCCGCCGTCGCCGCTGCCGCCGGTGCTGTCGCCGCCGGTGGAGCCGCCGGAGACGGTGCCGCCCGATCCGCCGCCCGAGCCGAGGGAGTCGCTGCCGCCGGTGGAGCCGCCGCTCGATCCGCCGCTCGATCCGCCGTCGGACCCCGTGCCGCCGGAGGGCGTCGCGGTGGGCCCGGTGTAGTGGACGAGGGCGTCGGCGGCGTCGGTCGCCTTGGTGCGCAGGGCTGTCGAGAGCGGGGCGTAGCCGGCCGGGAGCAGGCCCGGGTCGGCGCCGTTGGTCTGTCCGTCACCGGCGGCGTAGCGCAGCAGGGCCGCGTAGTCCTTGCGGGCGGCCTTGTCGACCCCGGCCGGGCGGACGGCCGCGTAGACGAGCTGGGCGAGCGGGTAGGCGCCCTCGGCGTCGGCCGTGGCCGGGGTGATCTCGGGGGCTCCGGTGCCGGTGGCGCCGGTGGCCGCCGCGGTCAGGGAAGCCGTGGCGGGGCCCACGAACTTCCCGGCGGTGTTGCGCAGCCGGGCGGTCTGGAGGCCGTAGCGCGCGGCGGAGGCCGCGTCGGTGACGGTGATCACGAAGCGGGAGCCGACCGTCTGGGGTCCCGGGCTCTTGAACGCGGGCGGGTTGGCGAGCGCGTCCCAGCTGGACTTCCAGAGGGTGTCGGCGCGCCGGGTGTGCAGGGCGCCGGAGTGCATGTCCTCGACGTAGGGGTGGAAGTCGGTCATGCACTGCTTGACGGTGGCGTCGGTGCCCGGCGGGATCGTGCACCAGGGGTCGCTCTTGGGGTAGTCGTCGGTGTTCGCGGGATCGAAGGCGATGCCGGTCGGGTTCAGGTCCGTGCTGGTGCTGTAGTACGGGTTGACCCGCGTGCCCCAGTCGTCGGCGGCACCGGCGAGGAAGCCGCGGGCGTCCTTGTCGGAGAGGATCCACTGCCACAGCGCGCGGGCGGAGTCGCTGTGCCCGAGCGAGGTGATCAGGTCGGTGTCGGTGGACGGCGTCTCGGAGACCGACAGGTCCGCGAACTCGGGGTTGAGGGCGATGAATTCGGGGTCGCTGGCCAGGCCGGCGGGGTTGGTCTTCGCCCAGCCGTAGCCGGTGGCCGCCCCGTCGCCGAGCACCGCTCCCCAGGGCGAGTTGCGGTACGACTCGGTGAGGAGCTTGGCGACCAGGCGCGGGGTGAGGTCGACGGACTCGACCTTGGTGCCCGCGAGTTTGCGGACGGAGTCGGGTGCGCCCGCCTTGGGCCTGCGTTCGACGGTGAAGCCGACGACGGTTCCGGACAGCGCGACGGGCGCGTACACGGTCGGGTCGGAGGGTGCTGTGGTGCCCGGGTCGGCTCCGAGGGCGCGGGTGGTGAAGGCGAGTCCGGAGGAGCCGTCGTTCGTGAGGCGGGCGCGGGTGTCCGGCTCGCCCAGCTCGGTGTAGCCGTACACCGTGCCGGTCGGGCACAGGGCCGCCTGCCAGCTCGTCATCGCGTCGGCGGCGAGCTCGCTGCCGGTGGTGGCGCGTTCCTTCGCGCCGAGCGCGCAGTTGGTGCCGACCGGGTTGAAGCCGATCGGGATCGCGACGCGGTTGGCCCAGTTGGTGGAGGAGACCGGGGATCCGGCGTTGACCTGGCTGTGGTCGGCGTACGGGTTGCCGTCCAGGTCGAGGTGGCCCTGCGGGACGATCACCAGCCAGCAGGAGCGGGGCGCGGTGCCGCCGTTCCGTGTGACCGGGGTGCCGCAGCCCAGATGCGGGGCCTCGTTGGCGGTCTGGACCTCGAAGTACTCCTTGCCGCTGCCGTCGGCGCCGGTGCGGGCGAAGTCGACCTCGTTGGTGGTGTTGCGGCTGAAGAACGCGTTGCTCTGGGTGCCGGTGGTGATCACCGTGCCGTCGACGGACTTGAAGGGCACCTCGCCCGGCGCGTTGGGGTTGGCCGCTCCGTACCGGTTGTCCTGGCCGTAGTTGGTGGGGTCGGCGCTGTAGAAGACCTTGCGGGTGTCGTCGTAGTCGTTGCCCGGCCAGCTGCCCCGGTCGGTGGTCGGGGAGGCGCCGTACTGGCACTGGGTGCGCGCCGGGCCCGGGTTGGCCGGCACCGTGCCGTCGTCGTCGCCCCAGCACTGCATGATCTGCACGAAGTCGGTGTTGAACGACGTGCCGGCGAAGGTGGTGGGGGTGCCGCCGGACCAGGAGACCGTGACCGCCTGGCTGGTCAGGTGGGTGGTCTGGTCGACGGTGAACCTCATGTCCTTGAACTCGCCGCGGCCGGAGACCGTGACGGCGGAGGAGGTGGCGTCCGCGCTGCCCGCCGCGGTCGCGGGGGCGGCGGCCTGTGCCACGCCGAGGCCGGCGAGGGCGCCCACGGCGGCCCCCGCGACGACGCGCAGGAGCAGCCGTCGTACGCGGAGCAGCGCTCTCCCGCGCCTTCCCGGGCTCGTGCTCACGGGTCGTGCGCCGCGGGGTCCTGTGATGCGGGAGTTCATCGCGTACGCCCCTCTCCGGCGTCCTTGCCGCTTCCGCTCGCACCGGTGCCGCGTCCGGCGATCACCCGGGACACCACGGAGGGCAGCAGGACGAGTCCGAGCACCAGGAACGCGGCGATCAGCATCAGCGTCTGGGTGCTGCTCCAGCCCTGGCTGCCGGCCACGGACACCGGCTGGGCGAGCGCGATGGTGTCGTTGACCGCGCCACCGCTGCCGCTGCCGCCCGCGCTGCCCCCCGAGGAGCCTGCTCCGGAGCCGCCGCCGGTTCCGGGCGACAGTGTCTGTCCGGTGTCCGGGTCGACGACCGGTTCGGCGCCCCCGGTGCCGCCGCCCGCTGTCCCGCCACCGCTTCCCGAACTCCCGCCGGTGGTCCCGCCGTCGGTGGAGCCGCCCGAGGTGGAACCGCCACCGCTCGTCCCGCCCGTGGAGCCCGAACCGCCGGAGCTGCCGCCCGCCTTGGCGCCGCCGCTGCCGGTGGTGCAGGGCGGGGCGCCCTTCTTGTCGCAGGCCGCCGGGTAGGGAGCGGTGTCGGCGAGCTTGTTGTGTCCGTCGCTGGAGAACGTCGGGTTGTTGCAGCCCTTGATGTTGATGCTCTGGGCCTGCACGCCCGGGATGCGGCGGATCTGTTCGAAGCCCGCCTTCACCAGGTTGATCGGCAGGGGCGAGTAGCCTAGCGAGGGCGCCTGTTGCTGGCCCTGGCACATGAAGTAGTACGAGAACGCGCCGAGCGTCTTGCCCTTGGCCTTGGTGAAGGTGCCCTGCACCTTCAGGGGCAGGATCATGTACGAGTAGCTGGAGAGCGGGTAGTTGCGCCGGTCGGAGTCGTTGTAGACGCCTTCGAGCTTCTGGGTGAGGTAGTCCGCGGAGCTCCTGTCCGTGTTGATCTTCGCCTTGAGCAGCGAGACCGCGACGTTCTGCGGGGTCGGCTCGGTGTAGTAGCCCGCGTGGTTGAGGACCTTGGCGACCGGATAGTGCGCCTTCAGGGCGTACGAGTAGTTGACGTACCCGATCGCGCCCTCGCCGTAGTTCTGGGCGACGTAGCCCGCCACTCCCAGGTCACCGGCCTGGGCGATCATTCCGGAGACGGTCGGGTAGTACGAGGTCTGTCCGCAGGCTCCGGAGCGGCCGACCCGGCGGCAGTAGGCCTGCCACAGCGACTTGTGCTGGTTGGCCATCCACATCGTGAACTGGGCGGTGGAGCCCGAGCCGTCGGAGCGTACGACGGGGACGATGGTGCGGTGCGGGAGCTGGATCCCCGGGTTGTCGGCCTTGATCACCGGGTCGTCCCAGGTCTTGACGGCTCCCGTGAAGATCTTGGTGACCACGTCGCCGGACAGGCGCAGGTTGGTGACCCGCTTGCCGTTGACGGTCAGGTGGTACATGAAGACGGTGCCGCCGGCCACGATGGGCATGTAGGCGTACGAACCCGACCCGGGCCGTTCGGCGGCCGAGCCGTCGGTCGGGTGGGTCTGGAACGGGATGTCCGAGACGGCGAAGTCGACGGTGCCGCTGAGGAACTGGCGGCGGCCGTCCGAGGAACCGGTGCCGGCGTAGCTGATCCGCATGCCGTACTGGTTGACGGCGCGGCGCCACTCGTCGACGGCGTTCTCGGCCCAGGTGGAGCCGGCGCCGGAGATCGGTGTGTAGCTTTCGGCGGCGGCGGGGGCCGCCAGGGGACCGGCCAGCAGCCCGGCGATCACGCCGAGCAGCGCGCCGAGCGTCCCGAGTGCCCGCAGGCGCCCGAGGGCGGTGTGGAGGTGGCTGCGCATCAGTCGGTCTCTCCGGTGGCGGGGGCGGACAAGGCGGTTCCCGTGCGGTGTGACCCCGCCGGGTTCTCGAACAGGGACAGTCCGGGCGCGTGCAGGTCCTCGAAGCGCCGTACGTCCTGGCGCGAGGCGCGGGCTGTACGGCGGGCCTGACGCTTGGTCTGGTGGCCGGGGCCGCGCCCGCCGATCACCCGGGCGATCACGAACAGCACCAGGACCAGGGCCATCAGGACGGCCGCGGCGCCGAAGCCGCGGGCGATCATCGTGGGCTCGGGCGACTTGACGAAGTTGAAGACCGCCAGCGGCAGCGAGATCATCGGTCCGCTGGTGGGGTCCGCGTTGAGCGCGGCCGTGAAGCCGGCGGTGAGCAGGACGGGCGAGGTCTCGCCGATCCCTCGGGCGGTGCCGAGGATGACGGCGGTGGCGAGGCCGGAGCGGGCGGTGGGCAGCACGACGTGCCACACCGTGCGCCAGCGCGGCGCGCCGAGCGCCTCCGCCGCCTCGGTGAGGTTGCCCGGCACCAGGCGCAGCACCACGTCCGAGGCCCGGATCACGATCGGCAGCATCATCACGCTGATCGCGAAGCCGGCGGCGAGGCCCGACTTCTGCAGGCCGAGGCCGAGGATCCAGGTGGCGTACACCATCAGACCGGCGACGATCGAGGGCAGCGCGGTCATCGCCTCGACGATCGTCCGGACGAAGCGGGAGAACCGGCCCGGGATCTGGTTCAGATAGACGGCGCAGGCGAGGCCCAGCGGCACGGTGATCGCGAGCGCGATGGCGATCATGGTGAGGGTGCCGAGCATCGCGTGGGCGATGCCGCCGTGGGTGAGCGGGTCGAGCGGGCCCGAAGCCTGCATGTCCTCGGTGAAGAAGTTGCGGTGCGGCAGCGCCTCCCGGCCGCGCCAGGCGGTGAAGCCGACGACCAGGAAGAGGCCGGAGAACAGCAGCGTGGCCGTCGTCCACAGCACGACGGTCATCACCCGGTCGCGTACGGCCTGGCCGTCCTCGTCGAGCCCGGTCAGTACCGCATAGATCGCCAGGAAGACGAGGTAGGCGGTGACCGTGAAGCCCAACCCGCCGGAGAACGGAGCGAGTTGACCGAACAGCAGGACCGTGACGCAGAAGCCGGAGGCGGCGGCACCGCACAGGGACAACACCCCGGAGCGGCTGACACCGCCGATGCGGCGCGGCCGGAGCGGCTCCGGAGCGGGCTCCACCGTGACGTCCGCGGGCGCGGGCACGGCGTCCCGGACGTCGGACAGGGACGTTTCTTCGATGACGGTCATCTCATGCCTCGCTCTGCGCGCCGGAGCGGCTGCGGGCCACAACGGAGGAGGCGGTGAAGTTGACCGCCAGGGTGAGCAGGAACAGCGCCAGGCCCGCCGCCATCAGCGCCGACATACCGAAGGTGGAGGCGTCGCCGTAGTGCAGGGCGATCAGCGAGGACACCGAGTTCGAGCCGGTCTGCAGGATGTGCGGCTGGATGACGAAGACCGGCGAGATGATCATGTAGACGGCGATGGTCTCGCCGAGCGCCCGGCCGAGCCCGAGCATGGTGCCGCCGATCATGCCGCCCTTGCCGTACGGCAGGACGACGCTGCGGATCATGCCCCAGCGGGTCGCGCCGAGCGCGTAGGCGCCCTCGCGTTCGCCGGCCGGGGCCTGGGAGAAGACCTCGCGCATCACCGAGCACTGGATCGGCGCGACCATCAGGGCGACGACGATCCCGGCGATGAAGGTGGAGGCGGTGAAGACGCTCTCGGAGGCGAGCGGGTCGCCCGGCTGGGCGCCGTCCACCGTGAACAGGGGGATCCAGCCCAGCCATTCGGACAGCCACCGCGACAGGCCGATCACGTGTTCCTGGAGGAAGAACAGCCCCCACAGTCCGTAGACCACCGAGGGGACGGCCGCCATCAGGTCGACCATGCTCACCAGGGTGCGGCGCAGTTTGGGCGGGGCGACGTCGGAGATGAACAGCGCGGTCCCGACGGCCAGCGGCACGGAGATCGCCACCGCGACGAACGCGATCAGGACGGTGCCGGTGAGGACGGCGGCGATGCCGAACTGGTGGACGTCCGGCTGCCATTGGGCAGTGGTGAGGAAGGCGAAGCCCCGGGTGCGCAGCGCCTGGGCGGCCCGCAGGAGGAGGAAGAGCCCGACGCCCGCCATGACGGCGAGGACGGCGAGGCCGGTGGCCGTGAGCTGGTACCGGAATATGCGGTCACCCACGCCGCGGGCCGCGTTGAGCCGCCGGGGAACGAGCTCCAGAAGACCGGGCCCTCCGGAGACGGCGACACCGGCCCCTGGTCCGTCGAACTCCGGTCTGCCGGACACCGATCTCTCGGACTCCGGTCTCTCGGACTCCGATCGGTCCGACCCGGGCCCCTCGGACCCCGGTCTTTCGGACTCCGGTCTACCGGACTCCTCTTGCGCGGACGCCACGTGCGGTCCCCCATTCCGGAACGGAATCCCCGCGCGGCCGCCGATCGGCACCGCGCGGTGCGATTCAATGGCCGGTTCGTGTCGGTCCAACGCGTGAATTATGGAGAACTGGCGAACAGCGCATGTCTGTTCGGTGCGGTCATCGTGGAGGATGCGCTTAAGCGGCACGGGCGATGCGCGTAGACCGGGCCACCGACGAACGTGGAGAGCCCGGCGCGGCGCGCCGGGCTCTCCACGATGACGAGATGTGGCTGGTTCTAGACGGTGGAGACCGCCGAGAGACGGTGGACGTCCCGTGCCGTCCCCGTGACCCCGGACAGGAAGCCCTGGGCCCGAGGCGAGGCGTTCTCCGTCAGCCAGCTCGGGTCGATGTCGCAGACCGCGACGCGTACATCGGTGCCGACCAGGGCCAGCGGCAGCGTGTGCACGACCGTCGACGGGAAGCTGAGGATCGTCCGGCCTATGGGGCCACGCCGGGCGATCAGTTCGAGGGGCAGGTCGGGACGGACGATTTCCAGACCCGTCTCGACGGCCAGCCGGTGCAGCTTGTCGCTGCTCTCGCGGCGGTGCGCGAAGTAACGGGTCGCGCCATGCGCCTTGGCGAGCGCGCGGACCGCCTCCAGATAGCGGTCCGGGTCGACCACGCCGGTCTCGACGAGCGAGGTGCCGACCAGGTCCGCTCCCTTGGTGATGCGCGGCGGGCCGAACCGGGCCCGGGTCCAGGAGAAGTCGTTGGGGGTGATGCGGACACCGTCGGGTGCCGATTCGATCGGCATCGAGGAGAAGACCTCGACCGTACGGCGGTCGCTGGGCGTCAGCCGGCGGCGGGCCGCGGCGGACACGGGAGCGAAGAGCACGTCCCGCGGGCCGGGGCGGCCACCGCGCCGGTGCCAGCGCACCAGGCGTTCACCGCGGGCGAGCTGGGCGACGAACTCCATCGTCGCGGTGCCGTCGTCGACCACGACCAGGTCCTGTGCCTTGGTGATGGTCAGCAACAGCTGCACATAGCGGGAGAACGGGTCCCCCATCACGATCCGCCGGGCCCGGCGCAGCAGCGGAGCCAGTCCCCCGATGGTGTGGAAGGGGGCCGTGGTGCCGCCGCGCGCCTCCTCCCAGCGGACCGCGTGACCCTCGTCGCGGGCCAGCTCCGCCATCCGGCGCAGCTGACCGCGGGTCATCGGGTCATTGGGAGACAGGACGACGAGGGTGAGCCCCGCGCCGGGCGCCGCGGCACTGTGGGCGTGTGCGTGCGCCCACTCCAGCACGTTCAGAAGCTGTACCGGACTCTCGACGAAGGCGAGAGTGTGGGAGCCGGCGGAACCGGCGCGGGGGCTCATCGACGTACGACCGTCCCGTCGTAAGGATTTCAGGGCGTTCAGACCGAGACGGGCTCGCCCGCGGCCGCGGCGATCTCGGCCTCGGCGACGACGCCCGTGACGCGGCGCAGCTTCTTCATCGGGCCGAGCTCCGAGTCGTAGACCTTCTTGACGCCGTCACCGAGGGAGGCCTCGATGGTGCGGATGTCACGGACGAGGCGGGTGAGGCCCTGCGGCTCGACGGAGGCGGCCTGGTCGGAGCCCCACATCGCGCGGTCCAGGGTGATGTGACGCTCGACGAAGGTGGCGCCCAGGGCGACCGCGGCGAGCGTGGTCTGCAGGCCCGTCTCGTGGCCGGAGTAGCCGATCGGAACGTTCGGGTACTCGGCCTGGAGGGTGTTGATGACGCGGAGGTTGAGCTCCTCCGCCTGCGCCGGGTAGGTCGACGTGGCGTGGCACATCAGGATGTTGTCGCTGCCGAGGACCTCGACCGCGTGGCGGATCTGCTTCGGCGTCGACATGCCGGTGGAGAGGATGACAGTGCGGCCCGTGGCGCGCAGCGAGCGGAGCAGCTCGTCGTCGGTCAGCGACGCGGACGCGACCTTGTGGGCCGGGACGTCGAACTTCTCCAGGAAGGCGACGGCCTCGGTGTCCCACGGGGAGGCGAACCAGTCGATGTTCTTGCTCTTGGCGTACTCGTCGATCTGGCGGTACTCGTCCTCACCGAACTCCACACGGTGGCGGTAGTCGATGTAGGTCATGCGGCCCCAGGGGGTGTCGCGCTCGATGTCCCACTGGTCGCGCGGGGTGCAGATCTCCGGGGTGCGCTTCTGGAACTTGACCGCGTCGCAGCCGGCCTCGGCGGCGGCGTCGATCAGCTTGAAGGCGTTCTCGAGCTCACCGTTGTGGTTGATGCCGATCTCGCCGACGACGTAGACGGGGTGGCCCGGGCCGGCGGTCTTCGAACCGAAGGTGCGCAGACGGGAGTTGCTCATGGTGAAACGTTCCTTACTTGTCGAGGGAGTCGAGAGAAGGGCCGAGGATCCAGCTGGCGATCTCTCGGATCGCGCCGTCGCCACCGGGGACGGTGGTGACCGCGCGTGCGGCGCCGCGCACGACGTCGTGGGCGCTCGCGACCGCCACCGGCCAGCCCACGAGGGCGAAGCACGGGAGGTCGTTGACGTCGTTGCCGACGTAGAGCACGCGCTCAGGCGCGATGCCCTGCTCCTCGCACCACTGCTTCAGTGCGAGGTCTTTCCGGTCGATGCCGTGCAGGACCGGAATCTTGAGCTTCCGGGCCCGGGCGGCGACGACCGGGTTCTGTTCCGTGGACAGGATCAGCATCGTGAGCCCGCTCTTGCGGAGGGCCGCGATGCCGAGTCCGTCCCCGCGGTGCACGGAGACGAACTCCCGTCCGTCGGAGTCGATCAGCACCCTGTCGTCGGTCTGGGTGCCGTCGAAGTCGAGGACGACCGCGTCGATGTCGTCGGCGGTCGGGAGCGAACCGGGGCGGTTCGCGTCGAAGAGGGGGGCCAGCGCGCGGGCGCGGGCGAGGTCGTGCGGATCGTCGATCTCCAGCACCCGGGCCGGGTCGGTGCGCACGAGTTCGGTGCGGCCGAAGAAGCGGTGCTTGGCCACGCGGAAGCCGGCCGCCGCCATGGCGTAGACCGCGCCGGTCTCCAGGAGGTCCTGGGGGCGGTCCTGGCGGCGCGGGCGGAAGGACTTGTCGTGGTTGACGCCGTAGCCGCCGCTGGTGGCGGTGTCCGCGACCAGGGTGCCGACGCCGCCGTCGACGGCCGCGCGCTCGGTCTCGACGGCCACCGGGACGGCGGGCTCGTCGTCCCCGTCACGCCACACGAAGCCGTGGAAGGGGGCCACGGTCAGCGCCGTGTCCGCGCCGTTCGCGACGATCGCGTTCACGACGCCGTCCACGTCCTCGCGGATGATGAAGGGGCTGGTGCACTGGACGAGCAGCACCACGTCGACCGGGGAGCCGTGCAGCGCCTCGTGGGTGTCCATGGCGTGCAGGACGGCGGCCTCGGAGGTGGCGGTGTCCCCGGCGATGGCGGCGGGGCGCAGGACGACCTCGGCGCCGGCCTGGCGGGCGGCCGCCGCGATGGCCTGGTCGTCGGTGGAGACGACGACGTCCGTCACGAGGCGGGCGGCGCGGCACTCGCGCACCGCACGGGCCACCAGCGGAACGCCGCCGACCGGGAGGAGGTTCTTCGCGGGCACGCCCTTGGAGCCGCCACGCGCGGGGATCACCGCGAGTACGCGGCGCACCGGCGCGGCTTGGCCCGCTTCCGAGTTGGTCATGCGCTGTTCTCCTTGACGAGGGAGGCGAGAGAGGCGTGGGGGGCGAGGGATCGCCGGATGCCCGATGTCGGGGCGCTCACAGGTCGCCCATCCGCCGGATCACCGGCGCCACGCGCTGGACGCCGTGGCGGTAGGCGCCGCGGGCGGCCCTGCGCACGATCTGCCGTACGGGGCTGGGCTGTCTGTCCGCCGCGGGCGCGCCGGGCAGCGGGCTGCCGTCCGGGCCGAGGTGGTGGCGGGCGAGGATGCCGGGCAGATAGCCGGGCGCGGTGACGGGTGTGTAGTAGGGAGCGAGGGGCGGCAGCTTGTCCGCCGCCAGCAGCTCGGTGATGCGCGACCGCGCCACGTCGAAGGCCGTCTCGTACGAGCCTCCCTCGGCGGCGACCCCCTGCCGGGCCACCCACGCCGCGTCGGGCACCGGCTGGTACCCCTCGTCGAGCTGGTCCCAGGAGGCGAGGCAGCCGGAACCCACGAAGTGGTGGTTGCCGAGCGCCTCGCGCACCCCGAGGTCGCTGAGGACGACGGTGGGGATACGGCGGTGCAGGGACTCCAGTGCGGCGGTGGAGCTGATGGTGACGAGCAGGTCGGTGCGGTCGAGGACTTCACCCATGTGCCCGTACACCAGCCGGAAGTTGGCCGGCGGGTCCGCCTTCTGCACCAGCTTCTGGTACGGCAGCTCCTCGATGTGCGTGGTGTGTTCGCCCGGCCTGGAGCGCAGCTTGAGCAGGACCTCGCGGTCCGGATGCAGCCGTGCGTGCCGGATCAGCCGGTCCAGCAGGTACGTACGGTCCTTGCGGTTCTCCGGTACCGAGGGCTGGGCGGCGAAGACGACCGTGTACGGGTCGTTCTCCGTGTACGCCGCCCCGCCGAGGAAGGGCAGCGCGACCTCGGTGACCGACCCGGCGTCGGCGCCGACCCCCTCGTACACGGCCCGGAAACGGTCCGCGTCCTGGCGGGAGTTGGCGAGGACGAGATCCGCGCCGTTCCGCAGGAGCAGCCCGTCGGCGAGCTTCTCGTAGACGACACCCACATAACCGGTGACGACCAGGGGCCGCTTCGTCCGCCCGTCCCAGGCGCGGGCCAGGCCGTGCAGCACCGCCTGGACGGCACCGCCGACCAGGGCGAGGACGACCACGTCGTAGGCGCAGTCCTCCTTGCCCAGCTCGCGAAGGAACTCGACGGCGGTGACCTCGCGGAGAGAGTCCGCGCGGACGCCGACTTCTTCGAGCTGGCGGGCGGTCGGGGTGGCACGGCCGCGCAGGAGGAACCCGTCGAGGCAGATGTCCGATTCAGCCGGAGAGATACGGTTCGCGGTGAGCGAACCCCATTTCCACCTGGTGTCGGAATCCGCGAGGACGGCCACCCGCAGGGACTTCGTGGTACTTGCTGGCACGTCCTAGACGCTAGGAACCCTTTTCGAGGAGCGGCCCAACCCGAATACAACAAACGGTTAACAGCACATCGACGATTGGCGAATCAGCCCAGGATCGCCTGAGAAAACGGCTTGGTTCACTGTTCCGCCACGCGTCGTTCACCTGGCATCTCACCAACGGTAAAGACGAATGCCGGGCCGCCCCCTAACGTCACAGGGGTGGTCAAGCTCTCCGTCATCGTGCCGTTCTACAACGTGCAGCAATATGCGCCCGACACCCTGAAGAGCCTGCGTGCGAACGCACGGCAGGACTTCGAATTCATTCTCGTCGACGACTGCTCGCGCGACGAGACACCGGACATCCTCGCGCGCGCGGAGCGCGAGCTCCCGGGTGCGGTGTATGTCAGACACGAGAAGAACGGAGGTCTGGCCACCGCACGCAACACCGGGATCGACAAAGCGCGTGGCGAGTACCTCACGTTTCTCGACGGGGACGACTGGCTCGCCCCCGGATACTACGAACAACTCCTCTCCTCCATCGAGGACCTGGGCTGCGACTTCGTCCGTACGGACCATGTCCAGTGCACCGCCAGGGCCCGCTCCGTCCACCGTGTTCCGCACGGCCGGCGCGGGGTCGTCCTCAACCCCCGCGACGCCATTCTGCCCTCCGACCGGTCCACCTCCGTCGACTACGCCTACGCCTGGGCGGGCATCTACCACCGCCGGCTGGTCGACCGCGGCCTGCTCCACTTCACCGACGGGCTGCGCACGGCCGAGGACCGGCCGTGGATCTGGAAGCTCCACCGGGAGGCGGAATCCTTCGCCACGGTGGGGCTGCTCGGCGTGTTCTACCGGCGGGGCGTCGCCTCCTCCCTCACCCAGATCGGGGACGTACGCCAACTCGATTTCATTCGCGCGTTCGACCAGGTCGTTGCGGAAACCGCAGAGGACCGGGACGCGGATAAACTCCTGCCCAAAGCCGTGCGCACATATTGCGCGATTATTTCCCATCACCTGGGATCCATCGAAAGGTTCGAGCCAGCGGTGGCACGGAAACTGAAGTCCATGAGTGCCGTCGCACTGCGCCGCATGCCGCAAGACGTGCTCGACGAGGCCCTCGACTCGATGGACGTCCAGCGCGCCACCCGGCTGCGCCGACTCCGCCGACGGCCCGCGCCCGCCGCGGGGGTGGCAGCGTGACCACCCAGATCTTCATGGCGTCCACGCTGTACGGGACGGCCACGCTCGCCGCGGCCCTCGACACCGACAGCTTCGGACCCGCCGACCGGCGCATCCTGCTCGTCTCCAACAACGCGTCCACGCCCGAGACGACACCCGGCGTGGACGAGATGCCGGGCTTCGAGCAGCTGCGCGGCCGCTTCGACGACGTCATCTCGTGGAACGAGACCATCTCTCCCTTCCACCCGGGCGGCTGGGCCCCCCGGCCGGACGACGTCCCCCTGTGGGAGCGGCATCTGCGGCTCGCCTGGAACCTCGGCGACGACGACATCGAACTGGCCGTCGAGTCGATCCAGGTCAACCCGGCACTCGGCGTCTCGCAGATCTTCATGGGCGCGCCCGTCACCGTGTACGCCGACGGCCTGATGAGCTACGGCCCCACCCGCAACAAGATCGACCCGCTGGTCGGCACGCGGGTGACCCGGCTGCTCCATCTGGACCTGGTCCCCGGCCTCAAGCCGCTGCTGCTCACCGAGTTCGACGTCGAGCCGGAGATCGTGCCCACGGACGCGTTCGTGAAGGTCCTCGCCGAACTCGTCGACACCGGTGACGAGCTGCCCTCGATCGACGAGCCGGCGCTGCTGCTCGGCCAGTACCTCTCCGCCCTGGAGATCCTCACCGCCGAGGAGGAGGAGAACCTCCACGTAGAGATGCTGAAGGGCGCCCTCGCGCTCGGCCACACCCGCGTGGTGTTCAAGCCGCACCCCTCGGCCCCGGCGCGCTGGTCGCGGCTGCTGGAGAAGGAGGCCGAGAAACTGGGCGCGGACCTCACCGTGCTTGACACCCCGGTCCTGGCCGAGGTGCTCTACCAGCGGATGCGCCCCGCGCTGGTCGTCGGCTGCTTCTCCACGGCGCTGCTCACGGCGTCCGCGCTGTACGGTCTGCCGGTCGCCCGCGTCGGAACCGGGTCGCTGCTGGACCGGCTGACCCCGTACGAGAACAGCAACCGTGTCCCGGTGACCATCGTCGACGCGCTGCTGCCCGAGCTGTCGGACCACGCGGCGGTCGCCGAACAGCGCCCCGGCATGGACGTGGCCGAGCTGACGAAGCTCCTGCGCGCCGTGGGCTTCGCGATGCAGCCGAAGATCTACCCGGACCTGCGTCCGGCGGCCGAGGGCTACCTGACGAGCCATCTGACCCAGCACACCTGGCGCTACTTCAAGCGCAAGCGTCTGACCTCGCTGGCCCTGCCCGGAGCGGTCCCGGCACAGCTCGCCTTCATCCCGCGCAACGCGACCGTACGGCGGGTCGCCCGGAGGGCGCGCTCGCTGAAGCGGGCCGTGGGGCGCTGAGGCGGGCCCACTCACCGCGGGCAGCGGCCTGTGAGCCGCCGAGGCGCGCACAACAGCCCGGGGCGCGGCAGCGGGGCCGACCGCGGACGCGGGGCGGTCCAACACTGAAGCACCAGGGAGCGGGGCCGGGTCGACTCGACCGGGCCCCGCTCCCTTGGGCTGCCCGGATTCGCCGGCTGACCCGCACCCTCGGCCCGCCGCGCTCGCCCGCGTTGGCCGTCCTCTTTCGAGGCGCCCGGGTTCCTCGGGACGCCCTGGTCCACCGGGCTGCCCTGGTCCACCGGGCTGCCCTGGTCCGCCGGGTCCGCCCGGTCCGCCGGGTCGGCCCGGGTCCGCCGGGTCGGCCCGGTCCGCTGGGCTGCCCGGGTCCGCCGGGTCGGCCCGCGCTTCGTGTGCGCCCGTGCCTCGGGTCGGAGTGCTCCTTGCGTTGGCCGCCGCTTCCCTGCGGTGCCCGGTCTGTTGCGAGCGCGCCTCGGAGGCGCGCTCGCGTGCACCCGGCGCATGCGCCGTCGGCGGAGCTCCCCGCACGCGCCCTCCGTGCGCACCCTTCACACCCATCGCGCGCCCTGCGCGCGCTCTTGAGCGCCCCTGCGCTCCACTTCGCCCCGCGACACCTGTTGGGCCACACTTCCAGGGCAAAGGTCGTTTTGTGACGATTCGGAAGAGTTCTCAACGTGAGGGCATCACATAGATGAACTCCCGTGGGCGAGACAGCGAACCGGCCACGCCAGGGCGCAAGCATCCCCGACTATCGGACTAACGTGCTGTGGGCCAGCCGAGTCCCATTGAGGGGAACCCTGTGATCGACACGCCCGAGGAGGCCCGCGGGACGTCAACCGGCACCGTGGTCCGTACCGTCCTGCCTCCTGCCGAGACACCTCCCGCGCCCAAGCCCGCGGCGCGCCGGGAGAACCGGCTGCGTGCCCTGGACGGACTGCGACTCGTCGCGGCCCTGATGGTGGCGGGGTACCACTACGGCGGCCGGGACGGCGAGGTGGTGCAGGCCTGGGGCAGTTCGCCGAAGCATCAGTTTCCCACCCTGCACGAGCTCTTCGCCTACGGCTGCCTGGGCGTGCAGGTCTTCTTCGTGATCAGCGGCTTCGTCATCTGCATGAGCGGCTGGGGCCGGCCGCTGCGCTCGTTCTTCGCCTCCCGCGCCTCCCGGCTGCTGCCCGCGTACTGGGCCGCGATCATCATCGTGACGGCCGTGTTCGCCCTGCCCGCCGTCGCCTACAAGGCGGTCTCGCCGAGCGACGCGCTGGTCAACCTCACGATGCTCCAGCAGCCACTGGGCGTCGACCGGGTGCTGGGCGTGTGCTGGACCCTGTGGGCGGAGATCCGCTTCTACGCCCTCTTCGCGCTGTGCATCGTGCTGCCGGGGGCGAACCGGCAGCGCGTGATCCTGTTCAGCGCGGGCTGGACACTGGCGGCGGCCATCGCACAGGGCGTGAACGAGCCACTCCTCAACATGGTCCTGATGCCGGAGTACGCCCCGTACTTCATCGGCGGCGTCGGCCTCTACCTCGTCCACCGCGACCGGCGCGACGCGTACGCCTGGGGCATCGTGGGCGTGAGCTGGCTGATCGGCCAGCACTACGCGGTCCAGCGCCTGTGGCACGCCCCGAACCCGGAGTTCTTCTCCAACCGCTCGGCCATCGGCATCATGCTCGTCGTCACCTTCGGCTACGTCGCCGTCGCGGCGATCGCGCTGGGCTGGCTGAACTGGGCGAACTGGCGCTGGCTGACGGTCGCGGGAGCGCTGACGTACCCCTTCTACCTGGTCCACGAGCACCTGGGCTGGGTCGCCATCAAGGCCTACCACCAGAGCCTGCACCTCCCGTCGTACGTCACGTTGCTGGCCACGGTCGCCACCATGCTGCTGCTCGCCTGGCTGCTCAACAAATACGTGGAGAGCTGGCTCACCCCGAAGCTCCGCACGGCGCTGTCCAAGCCGCGCTCGTAGCCGGCCTTCCGGTGACCGCCGACGCGCCCGTGACAGCCGAACGTCCGGTGACCGCCCCTGGCTGAAAGTCGCCCGCGCTCCGAACGCAGCCGCCCCCGGTCACCAATGACCGGGGGCGGCCGTCCTCGCGCATCGGGTGAGCGCGCGCTACGGCCGGGTACGGAGTGCCCGGCCGCAGCACAGACACCAAAAAGAGACTTTCTCATCCCGGAACAACTGGCTCTCGACCGATAACCGCCCCGGCACGCTACGAGTCGGCACGTCATTCCGCCATGCAATAGTCCGAGATAGCCACTTCAGTCCTTAATGCGGGCATCACGTGAGACGGAAGAATGACGAACAGTTGAATTCTTGCGCCACTCTCCCTACGTGGAGTGCTTGAGTCCGTTCCTGTGGACAGCCGAAATCCGCCCTTGTGAGATTCACTTCTGCTTCCGTAGCGTGCGAGCCGGAACAACTCCAGCAAAGCCAAACAGAACGGAGGAGAAGTGATGAAGTCTCGTTTCCGCCTGTCGGCCACTGTCGCCGCGTTGTCACTGGCAGCCGTCGGCGCGGTGGGGCTGTCCACAACGTCGGCGGCCGCTGCGTCCACCACGTGTCTGGGCTACACAGGGAATCTCAACCAGTACGGCGCACAGCTGGTCGGTTGGCAATTCGGGCCGTCCGAGTGCTTCGGCGTGGCACCTTCAGGAAGCATCTGGCACACATGGTCGGGTGCGGGCGGCTGGAAGGAGATGCCCGGAAATGGCAGAGCGTTAGCCTTCACCGCCTTCTTCGAGACCTCCGCCGGCAAGTCTGTGAAGGTCGTGACGGAGTCCGGAAACTACTACTGCAATTACGACGACTACGCGACCAATACATGGGGCGGCTGGTACGGGACGTCCACCGATCACTGCTGATCCATGTCCAGGCGTTTCCGGGTGGTCGGCAGACCACCCGGAAACGGGGCCGCTCGAATTCAATTGCTCCGCACATTACAGCCGACTTCGGTCCCGGCCGAATCCCCGATTCCGCGGCCGAATCCTCGCAGAGCGCTACCCAAGTCGCCGCTCAGCCGATCCCGTAGCGCGCCTCGATGCCCGCGAAGACCAGGCTCAGGCCTTCCTCGAAGTGCCGTTCGTAGTTGTCGAAGATCTCCGCGCCCGCCGCTGCCGACAGAGGGAAGTCGGCCATGCGGCGGGCGCGTTCCGTGAGGTCGTAGCCCTCGCGGCGCTCGCCCGGCAGGGGTTGGACGCCCTGCTCCTCGGTGACGAAGCCGATCGTGTAGAGGTAGACGGTGGACGTCGCGCGGACCGCCTGGGTGAGGGTGAATCCCGCCTCGGTGAAGAGCCGCAGCGTCCGCTCCATCTCCACGGCGTGCAGGTTCCCCGTGAAGCGTGAACCGCTGAAGACCTTCGCGCCGTCGCGGTAGCTCAGCAGGGCGGCGCGCAGTCCGCGGCCGGCGGCGAGCAGCCGCTCCCGCCAGCCGTCGCCCGGGGCCGCCGCGGAGTCCTCGACCATCCGGCGGTACATCTCCGTGGCCATCTCGTCGAGCAGTTCCTGCTTGTTCTTGAAGTGCCAGTAGAGCGCGGGCGCCTGGACGTTCAGCTCCTTGGCGATGGCCCGGAGGGTGAGGCCGTCGAGGCCCGTCTCGTTGAGCAGCCGCAGGGCGGTCTCGACGACCTGCTTCTTGTCCAGCTTGGGGGACCTCGGGGGTCTCTGGGTAACCACGCTTGACAGTTTAACGCCGTTAAGGGCATGCTCGCGGCATGGAACTTAACAGCGTTAAGGAGATGGCCGTGGACGTGGTGGACGTGGACGTGCTCGTGGTGGGCGCCGGCCCGACCGGTCTCGCCCTCGGCGCCGATCTCGCCCGGCGCGGGGTGGACGCTCTCGTCGTCGAGCGGGCCGACGGGCTGTTCCCCGGCTCCCGCGGCAAGGGGATCCAGCCGCGCACGATGGAGGTCTTCGACGACCTCGGCGTCCTCGACGCGATCCGCGCGGCGGGCGGCGACTACCCGGTGGGGATGATCTGGCAGGACGGCGAGCGCGTGGGCGAGCACCAGATGTTCGACCCGGCCGAACCGAGCGACGACTCGCCGTACAACGCGCCGTGGATGGTGCCCCAGTGGCGTACGCAGGAGATCCTCTGCGCGCGGCTGGAGGAGCTCGGGGGCCGGGTCGCCTTCGGCCGTGAGGTCGTCGCGGTCGCCCAGGACGAGAACGGCGTGACCGTGGGGTTCGACTCCGGCGCGCCGGTCCGCGCGCGGTACGTCGTCGCCGCCGACGGTGGCCGCTCAGCCGTACGGCGCGCGCTCGGGATCGCCATGGCCGGAGAGACCGTCGACCCGGACCCGATGCTCGTCGCGGACGTACGGATCACCGGGCTCGACCGCGACAACTGGCATGTCTTCCCGCCGCGTGAGGACACCGGCGGCTTCCTGGCGATCTGCCCGCTCGCCGGTACGGAGGACTTCCAGGTCGTGGCCCAGTTCCCGGAGGGCACGGACGTCGACCTGTCCCTCGACGGCATCCGCAAGACCGTCGCCGCGCGCTCCCACCTCTCGCCCGAGGCCGTGACCGAGGTGCGCTGGGCCTCGGACTTCCGGCCGCGCACGGCGCTGGCGGAGCGCTTCCGCGCCGGCCGGGTCTTCCTCGCCGGGGACGCGGCCCACATCCACTCCCCGGCCGGCGGCCAGGGGCTCAACACCAGCGTCCAGGACGCCTACAACCTGGGCTGGAAGCTCGGCGCGGTCCTGCGCGGCGAGGCTCCCGAGTCCGTCCTCGACACCTACGAGGAGGAGCGGCTCCCCGTCGCCGCCGACATGCTCGGCCTGTCCACCCGGGTCCACCGCGGCGAGGTCCGCCGCGGCGGCGCGACCCGCCAGCTCGGGCTCGGCTACCGCGACTCCTCGCTCGCGGTGGAGACCCGTACGGGCCTGCCGGACGAAGCCCTTCAGGCGGGAGACCGCGCCCCCGACGGAACCGTGGACGGCGTGCGCCTCTTCGACGTGTTCCGGGGACCGCACTGGACCCTGCTCGCGGTCGGCGCGGACGCGGAAACACCGGTGCTCCCCGGCGTCCGCACCGCGCGGATCGGGTCGTACGAGAGGTACGGGACCGGGGTCTTCCTCGTCCGCCCCGACGGTTACGTGGGATGGGCGGGCACCGGCACGCAGGATCTGCCGGAGTACGCGACCCGGGCGGGGCTGACCGTCGGCCAGGACCCGGCCGGAGCGTCCTAGGCGCTGGCGAGCGTGAGCTTGACCGCGAAGCCGAGGAAGAGGGCACCGGCGGCGGTCGTGGCGCCCGCGGAGAGGCGCTTGCGCCGGCGGAAGGCCGCCGCCAGCCGCGTACCGCTGAAGATCAGCGCGGTCAGGTAGAGGAAGCTCGCGAGCTGGGCGAAGGCTCCGAGCACGACGAAGGAGAGGGCCGGGTAGGCATACCCGGGGTCGACGAACTGGACGAAGAAGGCGACGAAGAACAGGATCGCCTTCGGGTTGAACAGGCTGATCACCAGCGCCCGCCGGAAGGGCCGCTCCCCGGCCACCGCCTCGGTCTCCTCGCTCCGCACGACCGGCTCCCGCCGGGCCCGCCACATCGCCCACGCGGCCCGCAGCATCCCGAGCGCCAGCCACGTCAGATATCCGGCACCGGCGTACTTCACGATCCCGAAGAGCACGGCGTTCGCCTGCAGCAGCGACGCGACTCCGGCCGCCGACAGCGTCATCAGCACGGTGTCCCCGCACCACACGCCGGCGGCTGCGGTATATCCCGTACGAACACCCCTGCGGGCGGCGACGGACAGCACGTACAGCGAGTTCGGCCCCGGCAGCAGGACGATCAGGACAAGACCCGCGAGATAGGTGGGGAGATCGATGACACCAAGCATGAGAGCGAGTGTCGCACGAGGGTCCGACACCGTGTACGCGTGTCTCGCCGGTCAGTCACCGTCGAGGAGCGTGTCCACGGAGAGCTCCAGGGCAACACCGCCGGACGCGGGGACCGGAAGCCGAGGTCGTCGGACCAGTTCGACGAGGTCACCTCGGCGACCAGGCGGAAGACGTTCGGGGCGTAGCAGTTCTTCTGGACGAGGGCGTCCCGGAAGTCCTCGTCGACGATGGAGAAGTAGCCCTGGTCAGAAGGTGTCCGACGGCACATATGTCCCCCAGATCTCGCGGAGGGCATTGCAGACCTCGCCGACTGTCGCGCGGGCGCGCAGGGCGTCCTTCATGGGGTGGAGGACGTTGTCCGTGCCGTCGGCCGCCTTCTTCAGGGCGGCGAGGGCGGTGTCGACGGCCGCCTGGTCGCGCTCGGCGCGGAGCCGGGCGAGGCGTTCGGCCTGCTGGGCCTCGATGGCCGGGTCGACGCGGAGCGGCTCGTAGGGTTCCTCCGCGTCGAGCTGGAAGCGGTTGACGCCGACGACCACGCGCTCGCCGGAGTCGGTCTCCTGGGCGACGCGGTAAGCGGAGCGCTCGATCTCGCCCTTCTGGAAGCCGTGCTCGATGGCGTCGACCGCGCCGCCGAGGTCCTCGACCCGCGTCATGAGGTCGACGGCCGCCGCCTCGACGTCGTCGGTCATCCTCTCGATGACGTACGAGCCCGCGAACGGGTCGACCGTCGCCGTCACGTCCGTCTCGTAGGCCAGCACCTGCTGGGTGCGCAGCGCCAGCCGCGCGGACTTGTCGGTGGGCAGCGCGATGGCCTCGTCGAAGGAGTTGGTGTGCAGCGACTGCGTGCCGCCGAGGACCGCTGCCAGGCCCTGCACCGCGACACGGACCAGGTTCACCTCCGGCTGTTGCGCCGTCAGCTGGACACCCGCCGTCTGCGTGTGGAACCGCAGCATCAGCGACTTGGGGTTCTTCGCGCCGAACTCGTCCCTCATGACACGGGCCCAGATACGCCTGGCCGCACGGAACTTGGCGACCTCCTCCAGGATCGTCGTACGGGCGACGAAGAAGAAGGAGAGGCGGGGCGCGAAGTCGTCGACGTCCATTCCGGCGGCGACGGCCGTACGGACGTACTCGATGCCGTCGGCGAGCGTGAACGCGATCTCCTGTGCGGGAGAGGCTCCCGCCTCGGCCATGTGGTAGCCCGAGATCGAGATCGTGTTCCACTTCGGGATCTCGGTCCTGCAGTACTTGAAGATGTCCGCGATCAGCCGCAGGGACGGCTTGGGCGGGAAGATGTACGTCCCGCGCGCGATGTACTCCTTGAGGACGTCGTTCTGGATGGTGCCCGTCAACCGGTCCGCGGGTACGCCCTGTTCCTCGCCGACCAGTTGGTACATCAGCAGCAGCAGCGCTGCGGGCGCGTTGATCGTCATCGACGTGGAGACCTTGTCCAGCGGGATCCCGCCGAACAGGACGCGCATGTCGTCGACCGAGTCGATCGCCACACCGACCTTGCCGACCTCGCCGTGCGCGAGGGGGGCGTCCGAGTCGTGGCCCATCTGGGTGGGCAGGTCGAAGGCGACCGACAGGCCCATCGTGCCGTTCGCGATCAGCTGCT
Organism: Streptomyces sp. NPDC002935; assembly: GCF_040611295.1. Taxonomy (NCBI): domain Bacteria; kingdom Bacillati; phylum Actinomycetota; class Actinomycetes; order Kitasatosporales; family Streptomycetaceae; genus Streptomyces; species Streptomyces sp. NPDC002935. Next base: position 120,074 of record NZ_JBEXNW010000015.1, on the reverse strand, counting down.
GGTAGCGGGCGTTGGACTCGACGGCCGTACCGAACCCGGCGTACTGCCGCATGGTCCACGGGCGGCCCGTGTACATCGACGGGTACACGCCACGGGTGAAGGGGTAGGCGCCCGGCTCGCCCAGCTTCTCGGCCGGGTCCCAGCCGTCCAGGGTCTCCGGGCCGTAGACCGGTTCGATGGGCAGACCGGACTCGGATTCGCGCGCCATTGCAGTGCCTCCCGTGAAGCTGCCCGATGACAGGAACCGACCTTGCCGACGGACTGTAGTGGCCCGCGTGCACCCGGTGGAGGGACCCGCGCCGGGACCTCGCCCACAGACCCGTTGGCGAGCCGGTTTCATGGTTCCCTTCCACCATGCCGCCTAGTTCGCAACCGGTCACCCGCGGGGAGCATCTCAGGTGACACGACGGTGGGACGGGGGCCTGATGTGCACGACAGGACGGGTGGAACAGGGGTCCGGATGCGTATGACTGGCATGAAGAGATCGCTGGCCGCGCTCGCGGCACTCGCCGCGGTGAGCGGCTGCACGGCGCAGGCCGGGGACGCGCGGGGAAAGACACCGCCGGTACGGATCGAGGGTTCGGCGGCCCCGGCCCCCTCCGCGACGGGGAAGGACGACAAACCGGCCGCCCCGAAGGGGAAGGACGGCAAGCCCGCCGCCACCCCGACAGGGAAGGACGACAAGCGGGCCCCCGTCCCCGCCAAGGTCCTCTGGTCGCGCGGCGACCGGGGCGACGCCGTCCGCGCGGCGCAGGCCCGCCTGCACCAGGTCGCCTGGCTGATCACCCCGCCGACAGGGACGTACGACGCCCGGACGGTCGAGGCCGTGAAGGGGTTCCAGGGCAAGCGGGGACTGCCGCGCACCGGTGAACTGGACACCGTCACCTGGCAGCGGCTGCGCAAGATGACGCACGAGCCGGCGGACTGGGAGCTGTACCCCTACGGCGGGCAGCCGGCCGCCAAGCCCGACCCGCGCTGTATGACGGGCCGTGTGCTGTGCGTCAGCAAGACGACGCGCACACTGCGTTGGATGATCGACGGACAGACCGTGTCGCAGATGGACGTGCGATTCGGCTCGCAGTACACACCGACCCGCGAAGGTGTGTTCAGCGTCTACTTCAAGTCGCGCCACCATGTGTCCACGATCTACGACACATCCATGCCGTACGCGATGTTCTTCAGCGGCGGCCAAGCGGTCCACTATTCCTCGGACTTCGCGGCCCGCGGCTACTACGGCGCCTCGCACGGCTGCGTCAACGTGCGGGACGAGGGGAAGGTCGCGGCGCTGTTCGCGCAGGTCCGGACGGGCGACAAGGTCGTCGTCTACTGGTGACGGACCCCTGCTGAGGGGGCGGGCGAGGAAGAGTGGGGCGCGGGCGGGACCGGGGGAACGTGTCCCACCCGCGCCGGTTGCACAGAGCCATGGGTACGGGGGGAACCCGGGCTCCGTGCGACGGCCGATGACCAGTCGGCTCACCCCTTACTGCGTCACCCCGGCCGAAAACGTCACACCCGGCCCGAAGAAAGGTGAGGGGAAATACGAAACCGCAGGTCAGCGGGGTGTCGCAGGGTTCCGCGGATGAGGAGTCACGGCGCTGGACCACCGGAGGGGCAAGGCCGCGCGGGGCACGGAGGCCCGCCGTGCGCGACGGCGACCGTCATGGGAGAGCGCCGGTCGCAGCGCTGACGGCTCGACAGCAGGCCGGTCGAGGAGCGAGGAGCCGAGAGGACAACGGCACACCGGTCCCCTGCCGGAGAGCTGACGGCACGCCAGTCGAGGGGGCGACCGCACGGCAAACGCACTGGCCGACCGGGCCGAAGGGCCGACGGGCCGATCAGCGCCTGGAGGAACGGCCGTTCAGGAAAGGGCCATGCCCAGCGGGCTCGGCGTCCAGCTCGGCGTCGCCGTCCGGCCCGGCATCGGGGACCTCTTCGCGAGGGGCGGTGTCAGCCCGGGGCGCAGGGCGGACGGGATGGTGATGCCACCGTTGCCCCGGGGATCGTTGCCGCGCGGCCCTATGTGGTGGCCGTCGCCGTCACCGCCGCCCTGGTCCGACTGATCGCCCTGGTCGGAGCCTTGCCCCGACCCCTGCTCGCCGCCGTCGCCTTCTCCGTCGTTCCTGCCGTCGCCGGAACCGCCATCGAGATGGCGACCGAGGACGCCCGAGCAGTAGAGCCTCACCCGGTTGCCGCCACCCGCCACATGCTCCAGGGCGCGCCTGCGGTCCGCGTCGAGGTCCTTGCCGTCGAGCACGTCACGGCAGTACGAACGCGTACGCGCCCACCACTCGCGGGTGCGGTCGGCGCTCCTGGTGGAGTCCGGACCGGGCAGGCCGCTCGCGTCGTCGGCGCCGGGTTCGGCGGCCGAGGAGGAGCCGTCGGACGGGTCGTCCGACGGTCCGTCAGGCACCGGCATCACTGAGCCGATGCCGCCGGAGACCCCTGGCGAGGGCGAGGGCGGGACAAGCGGACGGTCCGGGGGCCGTACCGCCGTGGCCGAGGCGGCCGGGCCCGGGTGTTCACGGGTGAACGGAGTCGGCAGCACTCCGGTTCCGGCCGCGACGGCGACCCCGCCGACCATCCCGACGGCCAGCACCGCCGCGAGCCCGAATCGCGTGGGACGTCCCCAACGCGTCCGGCGTCCGTGCGCGGCGGGGCGCCCGAGACGTACGAGACCGGCGTCCGCGGCATGCGCGCCGGAGCGCGCGCGACCACGGTGGCCGAGCTGCGCCGCAGCACCGTCCCCGCCCGCGCGCGCCTTGCGGAAAGCGGCCAACGCCGCTGCCTCGCCCGGGAGTTCGTCGCTGCTCAGCATGGGTTCGGCGGCCAGTGCGCCAAGGGCCTCGGCGAGTCGGTCCACCTGGTCGCGGGTACCGGCGTCGACGGCCTCCAGCGGCTCTCCCCGCAGCAGACGCTCCACGGCGTCGCGGTCCAGCCATCTGTACTGCTCGTCGGCCATCACATGTCCTTCTGCGTCCGCGAACGCGTATGCGTCACACCGGCGGACGTCACCGCGCGGGTGCGCGAACCTCGTTGCGGGGGAACGGCGTCGAGCGCGCCGACGGATTCCGGATCGGTGCCGAGCAGCTCCGCGAGCCGTTTCAGACCGCGGTGCGCCGCCGTGCGGACGGCTCCGGGGCGCTTGCCGAGAGTCTCGGCGGCCGTCTTGGCGTCGAGACCGACCACGACGCGCAGCACGACGGCCTCCGCCTGATCCTGCGGGAGCTGGGAGATGAGCGAGAGGGTGCTGTTGGTGGCCAGCGCCTCGATCGCCTCGATCGCGGTGTCGGACTCGGCGGCCTTGCCGGTCAGCTCGGTCTCGTCGCCGCCTATCGCGGGGCGGCGCCCGCGCATGCGTATGTGGTCCAGGGCGCGGTTGCGCGCGATCCTCGCCGCCCAGCCGCGGAACCGGTCCGCGTCCCCGCTGAACCGCTCCAGGTCACGGGCGATCTGGAGCCAGGCCTCGGACGTGACGTCCTCCGCGTCCGGCTCACCGACCAGCGTCCGTACGTATCCGAGCAGGCGTGGGTGCACCGCTCGGTACACAGTCCGGAACGCGGTCTCGTCCCCGTCCTGTGCAGCAAGTACCGCGGCGGTCAGCTCCGCGTCGTCCCCCAGCACCCCCGCGCCCCTCTTTGCGCCTCAACCGGCGCCGCTCGCGCGGACCGGGTTCTCGCCGTAGTGGTTTCTCGATGGACGTTGTGGCCTCAGGTCCACGTGGTTCTGGTCACACATCCCACGTGGTCGCGGTCCCGGGTTCCACGCACGCGTGGTCTCCGGTTCCTCGTGGTTGCCGTCGTCCGTTCTCCGCACCCGGCGCGAAAGGCACGTTACGGCCTGAAACAGCTCCCCGTCCATGTTCGTACAACGCGCAACTACACGGTGACGGTGCGAGGTGTGACACAAAACGCAGTCGCGGCGCTGTAGAGAGTACGGGTCGCCGCGCGGCCCGTGCCGCGCGACGGTCGGGGCCTCTCCTGTGGGGGGTGGCGGCCCCGACCGTTGCCATCGGCAGGGATGTACGCCGTCGTCATCGGCGAGAACGCGCGCCGACGCCTCGGTCGAGGATCCGCACCGCGCGCCCCCTGAATCCCCCGGCCCGCCTACTTCTTGGCCTTGGACTTCGTCGGCTCCGGCGTGGCGGCCGAGGCCCCCGGAGCCGGCGTTCCGGCCGTGTTCCCGGAGTTTCCGGTGCTCCCGGAATTCCCGGTGCTCCCCGGGGTCCCGGTGTTCCCGCTCGTCTTCGCGTCCTTGGCCCCGTTGTCCTTGGCCAGTCGCTCGGCGCAGTACGCCTCGACCTTGTCCTCGCCGCCCGCGGCCGTGATGAGCCGCTGCCACGCCGTCGCGTTCAGGGCGTTGCCCCGGCCCGTGACCGACGCGTACGCACGGCAGTGGGCCTCGGTGTCCTGGGCCCTGGCCGGACGGCCCGCGGGGTCGGCCGCCGCGGAGTCGCCGGGAGCCCCGGAGCCGGCGGACGGCGGGGCCTCGGAAGGGAACCGGTCCGGGACACTGGTGGACGGCCGGGCTCCGGCCTTGTCCCCGTCGCCGCCGTCGTCGTGCGAGGACGGTCCGACGGCCGCGACGGCGACGCCGCCCAGCGTCAGGCCGGCCAGCAGCACGGCGAACGTGGCCTTCACGGAACGGCTCGGCCGCCGCTGCTCGCTCGGCCGCCAGTCGTCCCGCCGCCGGGTGCGCGCGGTGTGCGCGCCGCCGTCCCGCGCGACCCGGAAGGCGGTCACGGCATGCGCCTCCGCCTCGGTGTCGTCCGCCCCACCGCGCATCGCCGCGGCGAGCAGCGTCTCCAGGGGTGTCTCGTCACTCCCGGGGGTCGCCGGATGCGCGACCCGACGGTCGGGGGTACCGCCGTCACCTTCCCGTTCACCCATGTCCGGTTCCATCTCCGCCTGCCGCTCCGCCCGACAACTCCTCGCCGTGCAAAGACTGTCCGTCGTACAACGTCCGTCCGCCGCAAGACGATGCCGTTCCGAGCGACAACGACGTGCCGGAGGTGCCGGACGTGTCACTCATCCCGACTCCCCCAGCGTCCGAGGCTCCTCATCTGTCACACCCGTCACGCCGAGTTGGCGCGCGAGCCGCTTCAGACCCCGGTGGGCGGAGGTGCGCACCGCGCCGGGGCGTTTGCCGAGCACGCGCGCCGCGGCCGGTCCGTCGAGGCCGACGACCACCCGCAGGAGCACGGCCTCGGCCTGGTCCCGCGGCAGTCCCGCGACCAGTTCCAGGGCGTACTCGGTGGACAGGGTCTCCAGTGCCTCGTCGTGCGTGCTGTGCCTGCCGGGCAGCTCCAGTACGTCCTGTTCGATGGTCGTTCCCCGGGGCCGCACCCGCAGCCGCCGCAGATGGTCCAGCGCCCGGTGCCGGGCGATGGTCGCGGTCCAGCCGCGGAACCCGGCGCCGTCCCCCCGGAACCGTCCCAGATCCCGGGCGATCTCCAGCCAGGCGTCGGACGCCACGTCCTCCGCGTCGTCGCCGACGATGCCGCGCAGATATCCGAGCAGTCCCGGCTGCACGATCCGGTACGCGACCGCGAAGGCGGCCTCGTCGCCCTCCTGCGCCCGCGCCACGGCCACGCCCAGTTCCGCGTCGTGCGGCCGCACGCGGCGGGGTTCCCCTCCCTGGCCCAACACTGTCCTCGTTCGTACCGAGTTCGCCCGAATGTGCTCTGCCGACGCGGACGGCCGCGCCGACACCCCCATGGTCATCAGCGTCGGGCCTCACGGAAATGTCACAGTGCGTCAGTGGACCCGTCCGGCCCGGACGGACCACGGACCACAGCCCACCGCGGGACGGCCGCCCGCCCTCCCGGCAACCCGCCCCGGTTTCACCCGGCCGCCGACGGGCCGGGCCCGGCGGCTCCGCCGACCGGGCCCCACTCCTGTCAGCGCGTGGCCTCCCGGCACAGCAGTCGCAGTGAGCCGTCGCCCGCGTAGCTGCGGCGGGCCTCTTCGATCGGGTCCCAGAGCCGTCCGTCGGGCGTACGCAGCCAGTGTTCACCGCTGGTCTCCCACCACTCTGCGCCGGTCTGACGGGCGACGACCTCACCGGCGTACGCCCCGAAACCGCGCAGCACGCTCTCGACGGCGGCGTACGGAGCGCCGTCGCGGCGGATCTCGTCGATCATGCGGTCGACACGCCACAGACTCTGCGCCGAGTAGTCGAGGCGCAGCCGGGCGCCCTCGCGCATGGTCGCGACCGCGTCGGCAGCCCAGCGAACGGGCTTCGTCGCAGCTGAGGGCCTGGATGCTTGAGTTGCGTTCACACTCGGTAGAGCGCGAAGGCGGCCGGATTCGTCACCCGTTCGGGCGAGGGTCCGCGACACCGGCCCAGGAACGCCATCTCCGCCCCAGGACCATCACAGGAACCGCGCAGGCGCACAGGTTTGGGCGCGCCGGAGCCGGTCTGCCTCCGGCGCGCCCGTGTTCCGGGCTTACGCCCGCCCGCGCGCCCTGCGTGACACCACCGCCCGCAGCACGCGTCGCCCCTCCGTCGACGCGTCCAGGGCGAGCCGCAGTCCGCCCGTGCCGTGTTCGGCGAGCAGTTCCAGGATGGCGACCTGGCGGCGCAGTTCGGCGGCGACGAGCGGGGACATTCCCTCCGTACGCCCCTCGCGGCGGGCCGTGACGCAGGCTTCGGCGTCGTCGGCGTGGTCGAGGAACCGGTGCACCTGCAGCGCCGCCACCGAGCAGGCGTCCGACCAGGCACGCAGCTCTTCGTCGGTGGGTTCCGTGGGGACGGCGTCGAGCATGCGGCGGGCGAGTACGGCGGCCTGGTCCTCGTCGGTCACGGCCGGCTCGGGGTCCTCCGCGTCCAGCTTGGCGCGCGCCTGCTCCAGGCGCGTGCCCCACTCGGCCCAGGTGTCCGCCTCCGCGAGGCTCGCCCACAGGGGCCGCAGGACATCGTCGTCACCGCCCAGCAGCGGTACGCACCGATCCAAACAAGCCAGACCGCTCGCCGCCAGACCTCGCTCGTCGGCCTGAGCGATCAGTTCCACCAGACTCATCACGACTCCCTCGAAAATGCCTCGACAGGGCGCCCTTGCCTTACGGAGCCCGCACTTCCCCTTACTGCGTGCAACGGTCCAGGAGTGTCACAGTGGCACCACACCGAGCCGGTCGAGGAACTGAAAGAACAGCTTTTCGGCCAACGGCCCGGCCTCTGCACCCAGCACCTCGATGAGCGGCCCGGCGGTCACGACGTGCCCCGCCTCGGCGGCCCAGGCGACCGCGCGCTCGGCCGCGTCGGCCGGCTCCAGGAAGTAGTCGTCGACGCCGAGTCCGCCCTCGCCGCCCTCGCCGCCTTCGAGGTAACGGGCCATCGCGTCCCGCCCCAGGCAGGTGGTCCACGCGCCGCCCGACGGAGCGGCCGCCTCGACGGCCACGCAGGCGCTGTCCATCACGTAGCCGAAGAGGGCGGGCGCGCCGGTCTCCCGGGCGAGCGCGTTCATGTTCCCGATCTCGCCGTCGCCGCTCGGGTACTCCCACACCTGCCAGCCGCCAGGTGCCGCGGTCCGGGGCACCAGGCCCGGTGCCCCGGCCAGCGCGACCGTCTTCGCGAGCGGCGCCTCGCTTCTGCCCACGACGTAGTAGCCCCAGTAGCCCATACCGGTTCCCCCCGGGTGTCTCGGTTCGGCGGCTGGGGCCGAATACACCACAGGGGTGCGGGGGTTGGCCAGCGAAACGGACGAATCGGTGCGCGTCAGGCGCCGAACGCGACCGGGCCCTCGTGTGCTTTCCGGTCCTGCATGCGGGTCAGCCTCAGCACCACAAGGATCGCGAGGACCGCGGCCACGATGTCGAAAAGGTCGGCGAAAATGACCTCGCCGACGGCGTCCTGGATCTCCTGGGCGGTCTCGGCCTTGCGGTACGCGGTGAAACCGGCCCGGTTGGCGATCAGGCCGAGGATCCAGAAAGTCCACCAGGTGTTGACGAGTCCGTTCCCGCTCCGGGCACCCGCGGGGACGCTCGCGTCCCAGATGTCCACCATGACCCGGCGCGGGATCCACAGGTTCGCCACCGGGACGAACCAGCCCCAGCCCGCCCAGGAGCGGGACTTGGTGTGCCCGAACGGGTTGAAGACCTCGGCGTTGACGCGGACCCGCAGGAACCAGATCAGGTAGACGACGACGGCCGCCACGAGCGTCGTCGTCTGCGCGTACCCGGCGGCGGCGTAGAGCGAGTCCGCGTGATCGGCCCGCCGCTGAACGGCGTCACCGACCTCGCCGTCCGCGAGGGCGCCCGACACGGCGAACATCGTGCTGTCCGCCCAGAGCGCGAAGACGTCGGCGGCGATCACCAGGCCGAGCAGCGCGGCGGTGGCCTTCCCGAGGGCGACCGGCGAGCGCAGCCAGGCGGCGCCTTGCGGCGACGGGAGCGGCGGCAGGGGCGGGAGCGGCGCCCTCGGGTGCGGCGGGACGGACCCCTGCGGCACGGGCTGCGGCGGCACGGGCTGCGGTGGTGGCATGGTCATGAGAACCCCCAGGTGCACGGCACTTCGTGGTGCCGGCACGACAAGCCGGGCGCGCCCCTCCCCAGGGTCACGCCCGGCATACGAATAGATAAGCGGAAGATACGGTTCGGCACTTCGCCGCGTCCAGCCCGTTCCGACGGCGCCGGTCCCGGCCCGGCCCTCACGGTTCCGGCGGCTCTGGTCCCGGCTCGGCCCGGCCGGTTCCGGCAGGGCTGGTCCCCGGTCAGCCCAACCTCAGCCCAGACGGTTCGCGAGCGACTTGAACTCCGGCCAGGTCAGTGCCGGCCTGCGCGGATCCCACAGCTTCTGGGTCAGGGCGCGCAGCGGCATGCGGATGCCGGCCGCGACCTGGTCCTGGGTCTGCGAGCCGGCGAGATCGCACCAGACGGCGAAGGACCCGCCGAGGATCTGGGGGTCGTACTTCGCGGGGACCGGCGTCGTACCGCGCAGGACGAGCGGGGTCCACTGCTCGTAGATGCGCTGCCCGGTCGGGTAGACGAAGGTCTGCGGCTCGCCGAGGACGTAGTAGAGGAACTCGTCGTTGTAGTTGATGAGTTTGCGGCCCGTGCTCAGATACGCGACCGGCAGCCGGGCCCCGATCTCCTTGCCGGTCCAGTACGCCACCTGGAGACCGCTGTCCGCCTGGACGGTGCCCCCGCTGAAGATGCCGTCGTTCCAGGCCCGCGCCGTCCGGTCGTGCCCGTGGATCACCTTGGCGCGGTCGTTCAGCCAGCCGGTCGCGAGGTCGGCGACGCTCGCGCCCGCTCCGTACCTGTTCCTGGCCGCGGTGGCGAGCTGCGGGAAGGACGCCGCCGGGTTGGCCACCGTCAGCGCCTGGTACTCGTCGCCGCCGAGGTGCCAGTAGGCGCCGGGGAAGAGGCCCGCGTACTCGTTGAGCAGGTCGTCGACGAGGTCCGCCGCCGCGGGCTTGGAGATGTCCACGGCGCCGCGCGTGGGAACCCCCGACACATTGCGCAGCTGGAGGTCGGGGTGCGCCGCGATGACCGCGCCGAGGTGTCCCGGCGAGTCGATCTCGGGCACGACGGTGATGTGCCTGCTCGCCGCGAGGGCGAGGATCCGGCGCACCTCGGCCTTCGTCAGGTGCTGCTTCGACACGATCTCGGGGTGCCGGTCGGACTGGATGCGGAAACCCTGGTCGTCGGAGAAGTGCAGGCCGAGCTGGTTGTACTTCAGGTCCCCGAGCTCGCGCACCCGGTCCTCGATCCAGGCCGCGGTGAAGTGCTTGCGCGCGATGTCGAGCATGAACCCGCGGAACGGCTTGGCGGGCCGGTCGCGTACGACACCCTCCGGCGCCGTGCCACCGCCGTGCACCTCCTGTTTGAGGGTGCGCGTGCCGTAGAAGACACCGGTCTCGGCGGGCCCGGTGATGACGGCCCGGCGGTTCTTGACGGTGAGGGTGTACGACTCCGGGCCCGCGCTCCCCTTGTCGAGACCCAGCTCGACATCGCCGGCCTTGGCGCCGGTCCGGCCCGCGTACGTCAGTCTGAGCTCACCGGCGAGCAGCCTGCCCTCGTCGGCGAGGCCGTTGTCACGCACGACCACCCGGGCACCGGCGGCCGGGCGCCAGCCGGGGCCGCGGGCCGCGGTGTGCTCCCGTACGGCGGGGATGGTCGAAGGGGCCTTGGAGAGGGGATAGCTCCGGGTCGGCGAGGGACTGGCCGCGGGCGACACGCCGGCGGGCACGGCCTTCGACCCGTCGGCGGACGGCACGCGCGCCCCGGCCGGCTGCCCACCGCCGCCGGGCCAGACCGCCACGGCCACCGCGACGACACCGGCGACCGCCAGACCACCGGCGGCGGCGAGCCCGGCCTGTCCGGTCCGCCATGTCCGTCGCCGCGGCGCCCGCCGCCTGCCACCACTCACTCCGCCACCCTCATTTCGCCATGATCGTTTCGCCGTGTTCAGTCCGCCGCCGAGGGCCGTTCCTCCGTCAAGGTGTACTCCTCCATCGGGGTGTCCACCTCTCCACTCCACCGCGAACTCTGCCCCGACCGCCACCGCAGTCGTCCACCGCACGCTCCGAAACTCTCCCGTGCGGGTGAAATCCGGGTATCCGTCGGACAGCTCTCGACACTCCTCGATAGCGTGAGCGGCACACCTTTCACTTCTCCCCCTGCCGAAACACACGTATCGCAGGCACGTCACGCTCACGAGACGTGGCGCGTCTCCATCCCACCGCCGAGGACCCACGCTGACGTCGCACCGTCTCCCACCCCTCCCCGGCCAGGTCGCCCTGCCCGAACAGAAGAGCGCGGAGCCGTCCCCGGCCCGCCTCGACGGGTTCAACTCCGCACCGGTCGATGTGGTCACCCGCGCCCTGCTCACCTGCTGCCGCAGCCTGCGCTGGGCCCACCGTCTGGCCGACCACCGCCCCTACCCGGACCTCGGCGCCCTGCTGGCCGCAGCCGACGAGGCGGCGTACGACCTGACCCCCGCCGACCTGGCCGAAGCCCTGGCCGGCGAATCGCTCACGCCGCTCCCGGACGGCGCGTACTCCGCCGCCCACACCGCACTGGGCGCCGCGCACGCCGCGTACGAGAGTCGATTCGGACATGTGTTTGTCATCTGTCTGGACGGATTCGTCCCCGGTGAGGCCCTCGACCAGGTGCTCGCCGGCATCCGCTCCCGCCTGACGAACGACCCCGAGGAAGAACGGGTGACCACCGCCGACGAGCTGCGCAGACTGGCCCGGGGCCGGCTGGCCCGACTCGTGCGCCAGTTCGCCGACGAACCACGACCCGCCGACATCAGGCGCCCGCAATAGCCCGAACGTGCCTGATTGATTGCCAGTTTGATCACATTGATAGGGCCGCTGTAAGCGTTCCGACAACACGTCGCTACGATGGCCGGGGCCGGTGGACCGTACCCGGCCGGGCCCGACCGACAGAGAAGCCGGCGCGGCCCCAATCCCCGCTCCCGGAGGGTTCTTCCGTGCCGGCTGGAACGCTGTACCGCGGCCGGGAAGGAATGTGGTCCTGGGTGGCTCATCGAGTCACCGGCGTCCTCATCTTCTTCTTCCTGTTCGTACACGTCCTGGACACTGCTCTCGTCCGTGTCTCCCCCGAGCAATACGACAACGTCGTGGCCACGTACAAGTCGCCGATCGTCGCGCTGCTGGAATACGGCCTCGTCGCCGCCATCCTCTTCCACGCGCTCAACGGCCTGCGTGTCATCGCCGTCGATTTCTGGTCCAAGGGCCCGCGCTACCAGAAGCAGATGCTCTGGTCCGTCGTCGGTATCTGGGTCGTGCTGATGTTCGGGGCTCTGTACCCCGTCCTCGGTCACGCATTCCGCGAAGTGTTCGGGAGCTGACACAGATGTCCACTACTGACACCGCCGCTTCCGGCATCGGCCCCATCGAGGGCGCCGGAGAGTTCTCGGCGTACAGCGTCGACAACCCGGCCCCGTTCATCGAGGCCCCCCGCAAGCGCACCAAGAAGACCCCGAAGTCCACCCGCGGCAACTTCGAGATGTACGGCTGGCTCTTCATGCGCCTGTCCGGCATCGTCCTGGTCGTCCTGGTCATCGGCCACCTGCTCATCCAGCTCGTCCTGGACGGCGGCGTCTCCAAGATCGGCTTCGCCTTCGTGGCCGGCCGGTGGGCGAACCCCTGGTGGCAGGTCTGGGACCTCGCCATGCTGTGGCTCGCCATGCTGCACGGCGCCAACGGCCTGCGTACGGTCATCAACGACTACGCGGAACGCGCGGGCACGCGCCTGTGGCTGAAGGGCCTGCTGTACACCGCCACGGTGTTCACGATTCTGCTGGGCACGCTGGTGATCTTCACCTTCGACCCGAACATCCGCTAGGCACGGGGCTGAGGCAACCACTCATGAAGATCCACAAGTACGACACCGTCATCGTCGGCGCCGGCGGCGCCGGCATGCGCGCCGCCATCGAGTCGACGAAGCGCAGCCGCACCGCCGTGCTGACGAAGCTCTACCCCACCCGCTCCCACACGGGCGCCGCGCAGGGCGGCATGGCCGCCGCGCTCGCCAACGTGGAAGAGGACAACTGGGAGTGGCACACCTTCGACACCGTCAAGGGCGGTGACTACCTGGTCGACCAGGACGCCGCCGAGATCCTGGCGAAGGAGGCCATCGACGCGGTCCTCGACCTCGAGAAGATGGGCCTGCCGTTCAACCGGACGCCCGACGGGACGATCGACCAGCGCCGCTTCGGCGGTCACTCCCGCAACCACGGCGAGGCCCCGGTCCGCCGGTCCTGCTACGCCGCGGACCGCACCGGTCACATGATCCTCCAGACGCTGTACCAGAACTGCGTCAAGGAGGGCGTGGAGTTCTTCAACGAGTTCTACGTCCTCGACCAGCTGATCACCGAGGTCGACGGGGTCAAGCACTCGGTGGGCGTCGTCGCCTACGAGCTCGCCACCGGCGAGATCCACGTCTTCCAGGCGAAGGCCGTGATCTACGCGTCCGGCGGCACCGGCAAGTTCTTCAAGGTGACCTCCAACGCGCACACCCTCACGGGTGACGGCCAGGCGGCGGTCTACCGTCGCGGGCTGCCGCTGGAGGACATGGAGTTCTTCCAGTTCCACCCGACCGGCATCTGGCGCATGGGCATCCTGCTGACGGAGGGCGCCCGCGGTGAGGGCGGCATCCTCCGCAACAAGGACGGCGAGCGCTTCATGGAGAAGTACGCGCCGGTCATGAAGGACCTCGCGTCCCGTGACGTCGTGTCCCGCTCCATCTACACGGAGATCCGTGAGGGCCGCGGCTGCGGTCCCGAGGGCGACCACGTCTACCTCGACCTCACGCACCTCCCGCCGGAGCAGCTGGACGCCAAGCTGCCCGACATCACGGAGTTCGCGCGCACCTACCTCGGCATCGAGCCCTACACGGACCCGATCCCGATCCAGCCCACCGCGCACTACGCCATGGGCGGCATCCCCACGAACGTCCAGGGTGAGGTCCTCTCGGACAACACCACGGTGGTTCCGGGCCTGTACGCCGCCGGTGAGGTCGCCTGTGTGTCGGTGCACGGCGCCAACCGTCTCGGCACGAACTCGCTGCTGGACATCAACGTCTTCGGGCGCCGGGCCGGCATCGCGGCCGCGGAGTACTCGGCGAAGGTCGACGCCCACATCGAGCTGCCGGAGGAGCCGGCGTCGCTGGTCGTCTCGCAGGTCGAGCGCCTGCGCAACTCCACGGGTACCGAGCGGGTCGCCGACATCCGCCGGGAGCTGCAGGAGTGCATGGACGCCAACGTGATGGTGTTCCGTACCGAGCAGACGATCAAGACGGCGGTCGAGAAGATCGCGGAGCTGCGCGAGCGCTACCTGAACGTCTCGATCCAGGACAAGGGCCGGCGGTTCAACACGGACCTCCTCGAAGCCATCGAGCTGGGCAACCTGCTCGACCTGGCCGAGGTCATGGCCGTCTCCGCGCTCGCCCGCAAGGAGTCCCGCGGCGGTCACTACCGCGAGGACTACCCGAACCGCGACGACGTCAACTTCATGCGCCACACCATGGCGTACCGCGAGGTCGGCGACGACGGCACCGAGTCCATCCGTCTCGACTACAAGCCGGTCGTCCAGACCCGCTACCAGCCGATGGAGCGTAAGTACTGATGGCTACTCCCACCCTGGACAAGGCGGACGCGGCCGGCGCACCCGAGCCCGGTTTCGCCGACTCCCCGTACATCACCGCCACGTTCCGCATCCGCCGGTTCAACCCGGAGATCTCGGCCGAGGCGGTCTGGGAAGACTTCCAGCTGGAGATCGACCCCAAGGAGCGTGTCCTCGACGCACTGCACAAGATCAAGTGGGACCAGGACGGCACGCTCACGTTCCGCCGCTCCTGCGCGCACGGCATCTGCGGCTCGGACGCCATGCGGATCAACGGCAAGAACCGCCTCGCCTGCAAGACGCTGATCAAGGACCTCAACCCTGAGAAGCCGATCACGGTCGAGGCGATCAAGGGTCTGACGGTCCTGAAGGACCTCGTGGTCGACATGGACCCGTTCTTCCAGGCGTACCGCGACGTGATGCCCTTCCTCATCACGAAGGAGACCAACGAGCCGACGCGCGAGCGTCTGCAGTCGGCCGAGGACCGCGAGCGGTTCGACGACACGACGAAGTGCATCCTGTGCGCGGCGTGCACGTCGTCCTGCCCGGTGTTCTGGAACGACGGCCAGTACTTCGGCCCGGCCGCCATCGTGAACGCCCACCGCTTCATCTTCGACTCGCGCGACGAGGCCGGGGAGCAGCGCCTGGAGATCCTGAACGACAAGGACGGCGTGTGGCGCTGCCGCACGACGTTCAACTGCACGGACGCCTGCCCCCGAGGCATCGAGGTCACGAAGGCGATCCAGGAAGTGAAGAGGGCGCTGATTACGCGTCGCTTCTGATCTTCTTCAGTCTGGTATCAGGGCCCTGTTTCCGCCCCTGCGGAAACAGGGCCCTCAGGCGTTTTTGGCCAGATTGCGCTCCTGTCCAGGGGCTGTTCCGACGGTCACACTGCGGCAAGGGCGACACCGGCACCGCAGCTGGAGGGGGCAGCGTGACGGACAGACCCGACGACCAGGCCAAGCCGCAGACTTTCGGATACGAAGCCGCGATGAAGGAAGCCTTCTTCATCGCGGCGCCCCTGTTCACCGCCGCGTCGCTCTCCTTGGCCGGTGTCGTCGCGGGCGCCGACGATCAATTCCTCCTGCCGGGGCTGACCCTGCTCATGCTCGTCGCCAGCTCCTTGATCCTGATCGCCGCCATCCAGCTCAACTACCACGCGCGTCAGTACTTCTTCACCCACAAGGATGTCGTGGACCGTCTGGCGCACTTGGATGCCTGGCGGGACGACGACGAGACAGAGCGAAACAACGAATTCGAGCGCATCCGTGAAGCGGCTCACAAGCGATACATGACCTTCGCCAAGCCGTCCGTCTACTGCTTCAACCTCGGGGTTCTCCTGCTCGGCCTGGGCATCGGCTGCGCGCTGGCGCCGCCTCCCTGCGGTCAGCAGACCGTCTGGCGGTGGATCGCCTGTTCCATGGTGCTCGCCGCGACGGCGGTGGAAGGCGTGTGGATCTGGAAACTGCTCTTCGGGGACAAAGACCGATAGGAGACCTGATGCTGTACGACACCGTGCTGCCCGGTGTGGAAACGCCGTACGAGAGTTGTCGCGCATGCGGGGCCCAGTTCATGTGCTCCTCAGGAGCGGACAGGAAGGCCCTTCAGGACGCGCTCAACGGCTCGGAGCAGGAATTGCGGTCATACCTGAAGGCGCATCACGCACAGATCCGGCATCTCAAGGAAAAATGCAAGCTGAAGGACGTACGACCCGCCTTCATCGTCAACGCCTTGGACCCACAGGAGGCCCTCCGCTGGGAGGCGCAGGCCCGCGCGACGCTCAAGGAGCCTCCCCTCCCCGACAACCCCACCGACCAGCCGGACTAGCATGTCGCCGCGGTTGCCTCTGAGGCCCGCACGATCCGGAGGCAGTTGGCGGCGATGGCGCACGGCGAGGACAGTGCCCCTAACTCGCGCGCCCGCGTGTGGATCGGCCTCCTGGCGGTGGTCGTCGGCTCTTGCCTCGCCGGAGACGCCGTGCACCGGGCGCGTGCCGCGCTGGAGTTCGGCGCCCGGTGGTGGCCGTGGGCCCTGCTGAGCCTTGCCGTGGTCAACCTGCTGCGGGCCGCGCTGCCGACGGGCTCGCTCATCGGCCCGGTGCTCCTCGCGGCCGTCGCGTCGGCGGGACTGGTGCGGTCCGGCGACGTCGGTTCACACGCGCTCGCGGACCTGGCTCTGCCCGGAGTCCTCGCGCTCGGCGGAGCCGCCCTCGTGCTCGCCGCCTCCCGAGCCGGGCGGAGATCGAGTTGGAGCCGGGTCCTGGCGACCGGCCAGGTCGTGGCGCCCGAGGGCACCCGCGGGACCGTCACTGTCCGGGCCGTACTCGGTGAACTCCGGGCCGACTTGACCCGGGCGACGGCCGACAGCGGGACCACGGTGCATGTCACCGCGATCGTCGGGCATGTTGTCGTGGCAGTTCCGCGGGACAGGCGAGTGAGGGTGCATACGTCCGGGGCGGTGTTGACGCGGATAGCGGAGACAGGGGCGCAACAGGTGGAACCGTCCGACCCGTCAACCGGGTTCACGGTCCATGTGCTCGGGATATGCGGAGCGGTCGGCATCGTCAGGGTGTGAGCGGTCGGCGCCGTGGTCGTAGGGGACGCCGGGACGACCGCGTCCGGCGAGCAGAGCCGAGACGCCGGTGAAGATCTCCTGTTCGGTCGCTTCGTCGGCCGGCAGGGGATAGTGCAGGGCGTCCAGCAGTTCGAACCGATGCAGGTCGTACACAGGCCTGCGCGGCGATCACCGCCCCCTTGTAGGCGACCAGCGCGAGGAGCAGGGCCCCACCGCACAGCCACCACAGGCCCGCCTCGTCGTACAGGGCCGTCGCGGAGACCGCGGTCACCATCAGGAAACTCCAGGAGAGGTTGACGGCCGTGTCCAGGGCCTCCCTCGTCGAGCGGAGAACCTCGGCCATACGGTCCGAGACCTGCATGTAGATGCGCGGCCAGGACGCGAGCGTGGAAAGGCCGTAGCGCTCACCCGCACGGAGTTCGCCGGCGCGCAGCGCGTTGCCGAGAGCGGTCGGCAACAGGGCGTCGCCGGACGGGTGCGCGCTGAGCCTGCGTGCCGCATCGGCTCGCACACGACGGGCGTTCTCGTCGAGCGCCGCCCCTTGCACGCGCTCGCGCAACACCTCCCAGCGGCGCCGCTGTACCTCGACCAGTACCCCGGCCAGCCCGGCCGTCACCGGCCAGCGATCCCAGTACCCTTCCAGCACCCGTACCGCCCGCACCTGGAACGGCTGCAGGAGCACGGCCAGAAGTGACGTACACACGGTGAGGACCAGCAGCGTTCCGGCCAGGGCGCCGGGGTCCTCCGGCACCACCCGGCCCCAGTCGCTGCGCCCCGTGAAACTTCCGGCGCCCACAAGCCCCCAGAGACAGGTGACGAACACCCCGCACGGCAGAAGCCCCACCATCAGCAGCCGCCGCACGACGCCGCCTCCCCCTACGGACCGCACCCCACAGGCTCACACGCCCCGCCTGCCCCTGACCCCTCATCAGTATGCTGGTCGGGCAACCATCGGAACAGAGTCGATGGATCATCTGACGGCTGCGGCGCCTGGCCGTACCCCGCTAGAGCCGGCTCGCTCTGCGCCTCCGGGTCTATCCGGCGGGGTGCGCGTAGCCGTTCAGCACCCGCTCGGTGTCCTCGGGCTGCACGAGCCCCTGGAACACATCCGGCATCCGCGCGTTGTAGTCGGCGACCTCCTGGAAGACCGCCGCCGGATCAGCTCGCGCACCGCGAGCCGCTCCTCGGCGATCTCGATCTCCCAGCCGGCGCCCCGGTCCCCACTGGTCGTCTCGTCGACGAACGTCACCATTCCCATGCCGACGACGGTACGAGCCACCACTGGCAATCGGTCACCGCGCCAGGACGCTGGAAAGGGAGGCGCTTCGCCTCAACGGGTGATCACTTGTTCGGGCTGCGGTCAGCCCGCCCCCGTCCTCCCGTAGCCCGCTCCTAATCTGATGGCATGTCAGACGACGTGTCATACGAGCTGCTCGGGCTCGACAACGTACTGCTGCCCGTCGGGAATCTCGGCGAGGCCGTGAGTTTCTACGAGCGCGCCGGGTTCCCGTCGGCGTTCCGGCTCGACGAGGCCGGTATCGCGCTGCTGAAGGTGGGCAAGGAGACACCGGGCATCCTGCTGCGGCTCGACGAGGAGCTGAGTCACCGGCCGCCGCCGTGGGCGTCGCCGCGGCTGTGGCTGGAGGTGCCGGACGCCCGCGCCGCGGCCGGGGCGCTGGCCGCCGCGGGCATCGCACCCCTCGACGAGCCCTTCTCCGGCGCCACCGGCTGGACCGTCGAGATCGCAGATCCGTGGGGCAACGTCATCGGCCTGACGGACTACACCAAGCGCCCCGAACTGGCCCGCAGGGCACAGCGATAGCCCCGGCGGACGCGCGCGCGGGATCCGACTTGAACATGTTCAAAAGCAGGTCTACATTCATCCCTGACAGCGTTTTGAACGCGTTCAAGAAGGGGTGGGGACATGGACCTCACGGTCGTCGCATACGTCATCTATCTGCTGGTCAGCATCGCGCTGACGGTGTGGGTGGCACGCACGCTGAGCCACAACGGGCGGATCTTCCTGTCGGACGTACTGCACGGGAACGAGAAGCTCGCCGACGCCGTCAACCATCTGCTGGTGGTGGGCTTCTACCTCGTCAACCTGGGCTTCGTCGCGCTCTATCTGCAGCAGAGCGACGAGATCTCCAACGCCCGCGAGATCTTCGAAGCCCTGTCGACCAAGCTGGGTGTCGTCCTGCTGGTGCTCGGGGTCATGCACCTGGGGAACGTGTACGTGCTCAACAAGATCCGGCGGCGGGGTGTCATGGAGCGGGAGCAGGTGCCGCCGGTGCAGCCGACGGACTGGGCCGCCCCCGCGGCCGGGGTGTGAGAACGGTGGCCGGCACCTCAGCCACCCGGGTCCGGGACGCCGCGCGCGTCCCGGTCCTCGGGCTCACCGTCCTGCACGACCCGCGCTGTTCACTGTGCGCCTTCCTGAAGCACTGGCTCGCCAAGCAGGCGCAACTGGTCCCGCTCCGGTTCGTACCGGTGGGCTCCGAAGAGGCACGGCGGCGCTTCCCGCGGCTCGATCACCGCGCCACCCTGAGCGAGATCACCGTGGTGGGGGACGGCGGGCAGGTGTACCAGGGAGCCGCCGCCTGGGTCGTCACCCTGTGGGCGCTGCGCGAGTACCGGGCGCTGGCCCATCGGCTGAGCACCCCCGCGGGTGCCAGGCTGGCCAGGGGCGCGACCCTCGCCGCCGCCAAGTGGCGCGAGGCCCAGGCGTCCGAGCGGTGGGGCGGTGGCGCGTACCACTGGGGCGACGGGTGGAGCTACGACCCGAGGGCGGGATGGACGTACGAACGCCCGGCCTGCGACAGCGGCGCATGCTCCACAGCCCCCACTCGTTAGGCTCGTCCCGTGCCAGCACCGACAGACAGCCCCGGCCCCAACGGGTCCTCCGAGCCCTCGAAGTCCTCGAAGTCCTCCGAGCCCGCCGAGCCCGCCAAGTCCCCTGTGTCCGTGGACAAGGAGGCGGCGAAGAGCCCGGCCAAGAGCGAGCAGACCCGTGCCCTGATCCTGGAGACGGCGATGCGGCTCTTCCAGGAGCGGGGGTACGACAAGACGACGATGCGGGCCATCGCCCAGGAGGCCGGGGTCTCCGTCGGGAACGCGTACTACTACTTCGCCGGCAAGGAGCACCTGATCCAGGGCTTCTACGACCGGATCGCCGGCGAACACCAGGAAGCGGTCCGGGAGGTGCTGGACCGCGAGAGCGACTTGGAGGCCCGGCTGGGCGGCGTACTGAAGGCATGGCTGGACATCGCCACGCCGTACCACGAGTTCGCGGTGCAGTTCTTCAAGAACGCCGCCGACCCGGACAGTCCGCTCAGCCCCTTCTCCCCCGAGTCGGAGCACGCACGCGTGGAGGCCATCAAAGTCCACAAGGAGGTGCTGGCCGGGGCGAAGACCAAGGTGCCGGAGGAACTGCGCGAGGTGCTGCCCGAGCTGATGTGGCTCTCCCAGATGGGGCTCGTCCTGTACTGGGTCTTCGACCGTACGGAGGGTCGCGAGCGCAGCTACCGGCTCGCCGAGCGCGGCGCACGCCTCACCGCGCGCGGCGTCTCGCTGTCCCGTTTCCGCCTTCTGCGGCCCCTCGTCCACGAGGTGCACGAGCTGTTCACGGACTTCCTGCCGGGGATGACGAAGGCACTGCCCGACCCGGCCAGGAAGAAGAAGGAAGAGTAAGGGGCGCCCGCCTGGCGGACACCCCTCACGTCGGACATCGTCACGTCGGACGGTTCTCGCGTCCTGCGGCCTCAGTTGACCGCGTCGACGTCCACCTCTCCCTCCGCCAGCTCCACGTCGTACACCAGCGGTTCGTCCCTGACGACCACGTGCCGTGCCCGCGCCCCGTACGAACGGGCCGTCGTCGACAGCAGATACGTCCCCGGAGCCGGGACCGAGACGATGTACGAACCGTCGGCCAGCGAGGTCACCCGGTCCAGTTGGCGGCCGCCCTTGGACAGCAGGGTGAGGACGGCGCCGTCGACGGGCGCGCCCTCCGCGTCGCGGACGAAGCCGTGGACGACCGACGCGCCGCCCGCGACGGGAGCGGCGTCCTCGGACGGCGCCTCGGCCGGTTCCACCGCGAGGTGCGGCAGCCGCTTGTCCAGGCCCGCGGGCAGCCACCAGTTGGAGTTGCCGAGCAGATGCATCGCGGCGGGGACCAGGGCCGTACGGAGGATGAAGGCGTCCAGGGCGACCGCGGCCGCGAGGCCGACGCCCGCCATCGCCGCTCCCGCGTCACCGCTCAGGACGAAGGCGAGGAACACACAGACCATGATCAGCGCGGCGGAGTTGATGACCCGGCCGGTCTCGGCCAGACCGACCCGCACCGCGCGCGCGTTGTCCTTGGTGTGCACCCATTCCTCGTGCATGCGGCTCACCAGGAACACCTGGTAGTCCATGGAGAGGCCGAAGAGGAGCGAGAGCATGATGACGGGCAGGAAGGCGTTGATCGGGCCCTCCTTGCCGAGGCCCAGCAGCTCCAGGCCCCAGCCCCACTGGAAGATCGCGACGAGGACGCCGAAGGACGCGGCGGCGGCGATCAGGTTCATCAGCGCGGCCGTCAGCGGGACCACCAGGGAGCGGAAGGCGACCAGCAGGAGCAGGAAGCCGAGGCCGATGATCGTGGCGACGAAGTAGGGGAGCCGGTCGCCGGTGATCGTGGCGAAGTCCTTCGACACGGCGGTGACGCCACCGACGTGGGCCCGCGCCCCGGCGTCCGGGATCACCCGGTCCCGCAGGGTGTCGATGAGGTCGTCGGTCTTCACCGACTGCGGTGAGGTCGTCGGCACCACCTGGATCACCGTCACGCCGTTGGCGGGCGGCAGCGCGGCGACCGCGGCCACCCCGGGCGTGCCGCTGATGCTCTTCGCCAGGGCGTCGGTGTCACCGCCGGTCACGACCACCTGCAAGGGTCCGTTGAAGCCGGGTCCGAAGCCCTCGGCGAGGAGGTCGTAGGCCTGCCTGGTCGTCGTCGTGCTGTCGTCGTTGCCCTGGTCGGTGGCGCCGAGGTGCAGCGACAGGACGGGGAGGGCGAGGACCGCCATCACGGCCAGCGCGAGGACCGCGATCGTACGAGGGCGACGCTGCACGCTCATGGACCAGCGGGCCGCGGCCCCGCTCGCCCGCTCCGGCTCGGGGCCCTGAGCCGCCAGTTTGCGCCGCTGGCGGCGGCTGAGCACCCGGGTGCCGAGCAGGCCGAGCAGCGCCGGCAGCAGGGTCGTGGCGGCGAGCACGCTGAACACGACGGTCAGGGAGGTGCCGATGACCACGCCGTCCAGGAAGCGGAGGTTCGTCACGAGCATGCCGGCGAGCGCGATGCACACCGTGCCGCCCGCGAACAGCACCGCCCGGCCCGAGGTGTTGAGGGCGACGACCGCCGACTCCTCCGGCGCCAGGCCGCGCAGGATGCCGCGCCGGTGACGGGTGACGATGAACAGTGCGTAGTCGATGCCGACGCCGAGGCCGATCAGGGTGGCCAGCAGCGGGGCCAGGTCCGGGATGTCCGTGGTGTGGCTGAGCAACTGCGTGGAGAACAGCCCCGTACCCACCCCGAAGATCGCGATGCCGATCGGCAGCAGCATGGCGAAGAGCGAACCGAAGGCCAGGAACAGGACGACGGCCGCGGCCAGGATGCCGACCATCTCGGCGAGACCGGTGGGCGGTTCCTGTACGCGCTGGATCGCCTGACCGCCCAACTCGACTTCCAGTCCGCCGCGTTCGGCGTTCTGCGCGGTGTCGACGACGTCCTGCACCAGTTCCTTGGGGACGGCGTTCGCCTGCTCGCCGAAGGTGATCTGGGCGTACGCGATCTTGCCGTTCCGGCTGATCTGCGCGGCGCCCCGCTCCCCCTCGTAGGGCCCCGCGACCTGGCCCACGCCCTTCATGCCGGCGATCTCGTCCAGCACGGGCTGGATCCGGGAGCGCACGGACGCGTCCCTCACCGTGCCCTCGTCGACCTTCCAGACCACCGTGTCGGTGTCCCCCGCGCTGTTCGGGAAGGCCTTCTCCATCTGGTCGTACGCGCGCTTGGAGTCCGTGTTCGGGAGGGAGAAGACGTTCGCGTAGTCCGTGCCCGCGCTGGTCGCCGCGAAGCCCAGACCGAACAGTGCGCCCACCCACAGCAACAGGACCACCAGCCGGTGCCGATAGCACCACCGTGCCAATACCGCCACGTTCAACGCTCCTTAGTCGGTCGGTCGGTCCCCCAGGTCCTGGCAACAGGATTGGTGGCGACCCGCGCACGTGGACACGACCCGCCCATGACTCTCAAGGAACTCCAAAGCGCGAACCGCTCCCGCTGTCGGTGGGCCCGCCGATACTGGGGTCATGACCGCTCACGAGGGAGCCACCGTCCTCGTCGTCGAGGACGAGCCGAGCATCGCGGACGTCCTCACCATCGCGCTGCGCTACCACCGCTTCGAGGTGATGGCCGCGGGCACCGTCCGCGACGCGCTCGCGCTCGCCGAGCGCACCCGCCCCGACGCGGCGCTGCTCGACGTGATGCTCCCGGACGGCGACGGCCGGGCGCTCGGCCGTGAACTGCGGGTACGGCAGCCGGACCTGGCCGTCGTCTTCCTCACCGCGCGGGACGCGCCCGCCGAGATCGTCGGCGCGCTCGGCTTCGGCGACGACTACATCACCAAGCCGTTCAACATCGACGAGGTCGTCGCCCGGATCACGGCCGTCCTGCGCCGTACGCGGCCCGACGACGTCCTGCCGCAGCGCCCGCCCCTGCGCTACGGCGATCTGGAGCTGGACGAGACGACGTACAGCGTCCACCGCGCGGGCACCACGGTCGAGCTCACCCCCACCGAGTACGCCCTGCTGCGCTTCCTCGTCCGCAACGGCGGGCGGATCGTGCCCAAGGAGCAACTCCTGCGCCATGTCTGGCAGTACGAGCACTCGGCCGAGTCGACCGTCGTGGAGACGTACATCAGTTATCTGCGGCGCAAGCTCGAACCGCTGGGTCCGCCGGTGATCCAGACCCGCCGGGGCGTCGGATACGGACTCGCGTGAACCTGCCCACCCGGCCCGGCTGCCGCCCCCCGCGCCGCAAGCACGGCGTCCACTCCCTGCGCGGCAAACTGACGATCGCGAACGTGGGGCTGCTGGCCCTGGGCATCGTGATGGCGACCGCCGTGAGCCTGATGGGCATGCGGCACTATCTGCTCGACCAGGTGGACACACAGCTCGCCAAGACACGGGAGTCGCTGGGCGTTTCGCAGCTCACCATGAGCCAGATCGACTCGCTGAGCGCCCTCGCGTTCGTCCGCGACCGGATCGGGCCCGCGGTGGACGAGTCACCGAAGCCGGACTCGCTCTTCGCGGCCGTCGACCGACGGGGCGAGGCCATCGAGGTGGCCGGCTTCGAACCCACCGAGACACAGCGCGCGTTCGCCGCCGCCGTGGACGACCCGGGCGCGCTCGCCCGCGACAGCGACCCGCGCGACATCACCGTGCACGGCGCCGACTACCGGGCGACCGGGGCACGGCTCGCCGACGGCACGTACGTCCTGTTCGCCGCCTCGACCGACGGACTGCACAAAGGCATCGCGAAGGCGCTCAAGCTCGATCTGACCGTCGGCACCCTGCTGTTGGCGCTGCTCGCGTGCCTGACGATGTTCAGTGTGCGCCGCCGGATGCTGCCGCTGGAGGCCATGGTCGAGACCTCGTCGGCGATCGCCGAGGGGGATCTGACCCGGCGGGTGCCCTCCAGTCATCATCCGACGCAAGAGGTCGAACAGCTGCGGCTCGCGCTCAACTCCATGCTCCAGCAGGTCGAATCGGCCTACCGGACGCGTGAGCACAGCGCCGCGCAGCTCCGCCGGTTCGTCGGGGACGCCTCGCACGAACTGCGCACACCGCTGGCCGCGATACGCGGCTACCTCCAGCTGTACGAGAAGGGGATGCTGACCGATCCCGTCGAGCGCAAGCGGGCGTGGGACCGCATGAACGCGGAGACCGACCGTATGGGCCGGCTCGTCGACGAGCTGCTCACCCTGGCCCGCCTCGACCAACGCCCCGAACTGCGCTTCAGGAACGTCGACCTGAGCCGGCTCGTACGGGACGCGGCCGAGGATCTGCGCGCCCAGCAGCCCGGCCGCCCGGTGACCGTGGGCGCCGAAGGCACGCTGCTCGTGCAGGCCGACGAGTCGGGGCTGCGGCAGGTGCTGGGCAATCTCGTGGGCAACGTACGCACCCACACACCCGACGACGTGCCGGTGCGGCTCGATCTGGAGCGCGCGGACGGTGCCGTACGACTGTGTGTCGCGGACAAGGGTCCAGGGCTCCAGGAAGAGGACGCGACCCGCATCTTCGACCGTTTCTTCCGGGCCGGCGGCGGCGCGGGCAGCGGGCTCGGCCTGGCGATCGTGCAGGGCGTGGTGAGGGCCCACGGGGGCACGGTCGCGGTACGGACGGCGCCCGGCGAGGGGCTGGCGGTGACGGTGACCCTGCCGGTGCGGTAAGGATGCCGACAATGGGGAGGCTGCCGACGCCGGTGGGGTGATGGCGCGGTTGGCGGACCCGTGACGCTCCCGGGGCTGCCGTGCCGGCTGGGACAGCCTCGCTCGCACCGCTGTGACCTGCGGGAAAGGACTTGGGGAGAAGCTGACCGAGGCGGTTGAACACGGGCCGCCGCGGTCCCGTACACCACGATGAGGGCGAATCGGTCTCATCCGGTCGGTCCGCCATGCCACCACCGCGCTTCGCACGGAAGGACCGCCGGGTTGTCGTTCACATCGAGCTCTCGACAGCTGCCGAACACGGACGCTGCGCCTCCGCGCGACGAGCCGACGCCGGAGCCGCTCGCGGACGCGGCCACGGATACCGATACAGATACGAACACGGACACCGGTGCCGAAGCCGATACCGGTACCGGTACCGATGAGGACGCCGCCGCCTCGGGCGAGGGGGAGGCGGCGGCCGAGGCCGCCTCAGAAGTAGCCCCGGACGGGGCCGTCGGGGGCGGGGCCGGTGACGGGGAGGAGCCGCCGGGGGAGGTGCCCGTTCGTGGCCGGTGGCGCGGGTGGCGGGACCGGCGTCCCGTCGCCGCCCGCGCCCTCGCGTCGACCGTGACCGTCCTCGCCGCCGCACTCGTCCTGTTCGCTCTGCTCATGCCGAGCCAGGCGGACCGGTTCCGGCCGGCCGAGTTCCTGCGTCTCCCGGTGGAGGCGATCTTCGGCGCCGCCCTGCTGATCGTCCTGCCCCGCAGGCCGCGGATCGCCGTGTCGGCGTTCGCCGGGCTCGGCCTGGGCGTCCTGACCGTCCTGAACCTCCTCGACATCGGCTTCAACGAATACCTCGGGCGAGGCTTCAACGTCGTCCTCGACTGGTCGCTCCTCAGCGACGCGCAGGCATACCTCCAGGACACGTTCGGCAAGGGCGGCGCGCTCGGCATCGCGACCCTGACCGTGACGCTCGCGATCGCCCTGCTGGCGCTCATGACGCTGTCGGTCGTGCGGCTGGGCAACCTGGTGGCCCGGAACGCCGAGACGGCGACGCGCACGACGCTCGTGCTGGCCATCGCGTGGGTCACCTGCGCGGCGCTGGGCGTGCAGTTCACCGGGGTGCCCATCGCCTCCGAGCATGCCGCGCTGGTCGTCCAGGACCGGGCGGAGCGGATACGGAAGACGCTGCGGGACGAGGCGGAGTTCGAGAAGATCGCGAAGAAGGACACCTTCGCGAACACGCCGCCCAGCCAACTGCTCACCGATCTGCGCGGCAAGGACATGCTGATCACGTTCATCGAGAGCTACGGCCGCAGCGCCATCGAGGACCCGGTCATGGCACCGGGCGTCGACGCGACGCTGACCTCGGAGAACGAGAAGCTGACCCGGGCCGGTTTCGCGGCGAAGAGCGGCTGGCTCACCTCGGCGACGTACGGCGGCAGCAGCTGGCTCGGCCACTCGACGTTCCTGTCGGGCCTGTGGATCAACAACCAGCAGCGCTATCGCACCGTGACCGCGGGCCATCACCTGACCCTGCCCGGCGCCTTCGAGAAGACGGGCGACTGGGACACCGTCGGCGTCATGCCTGGCGTCCAGAAGGCCTGGCCCGAGCAGAAGTTCTACGGCATCGACAAGCTCTACGACTCCCACGATCTCGGGTACGAGGGACCGAAGTTCAGCTGGTCGACCATGCCCGACCAGTACGCCCTGGCCGCGTTCGAGCGCCTGGAGCACGGCAAGAAGCGCGACAAGCCGCTGATGTCGACGATCATCCTCACCTCCAGCCACCAGCCCTGGGCGCCGATCCCCAAGACGATCCCCGAGGACCAGATCGGCGACGGATCGGTCTACGACGCCATCCAGAAGGCCGGCAAGAAGCCCGGGGACATCATCACCGACTCGCAGAAGTCGAAGGAGGAGTACGGCAAGTCGATCCAGTACTCGGTGACGAGCCTCATCGACTACCTGGTGAAGTACGGCAGCAAGGACACCGTGCTGATCTTCCTCGGCGACCACCAGCCGATGGCCCGGGTCAGTGGCAACCACGCCAGCCGCGACGTGCCCGTCTCGATCGTCGCCAAGGACCCGAAGGTGCTCGACAAGATCGCCGACTGGGGCTGGACGGACGGCCTCCAGCCCGAGCACAACGCGCCGGTGTGGAAGATGAGCGCGTTCCGGGACCGCTTCCTGACGGCGTACGGATCCACCCCGCACCCGTAGCGGGGTCGGCGGATCGTCCGTGGGCGGTGGTCACGGCGAGGGCCGTCATCGCCGCCCACGACCCCGAAGTCGCTGGAAGGCGGCGTCGGCCCCGTGGATCACGTCGGTCGTCACAGCCAGCTCAGGCGCCAGAGGCGGAAGACACCGGTCCCGTCGGAGAGGTACTGGCCGCCGCCGATGTCCTGACTGCTGATGACGTAGTCCTTGCGCTGCCACAGGGGAATCAGCGGAACATCCCGGGCGACGGCTTCCTGGAGCCGCCGGAACGAGTCCGTCGTACGGCTGCGGTCCTCGTCCCGCTGAGTCTCCTGGATCAGACGGTCGACGTTCTTGTCGCTGTAGCCGTTCTTCATGGTGTTGCCGGTGCCGACGAGCGGCGCGCCGAAGGTGTCCGCGTCGGGATAGTCGGCGACCCAGCCGACCGCCCAGGCGTCCAGCCCGCCCTCCGCGTACCGCTTCTGGAACTCGGTCCACTCGAATCCCTCGGTCGTCACCTTGAACAGCCCGTCCGCCTCCAGCTGCCGCTTGAGCTCGGCGGCCTCCTCACCCGCGGCGCCCCGCCCTTCGGCGTACCCGTAGGTGAAGCGCACCGGCAGCGAGACCCCGGCCTCCCTCAAAAGGGACCGCGCCCGCTTGGCGTCCGGTTTCGGATAATCGTCGAAGAACGACGTCGAGTGCCCCGTGATCCCCGCCGGAATCAGCCCGTACAGCGCGTCGGTGGTCCCTTTGTACGTCCGGCCGACCAGTTGCTCGCGGTCGATCAGCGAGGCGATGGCCTGCCGCACCCGCCGGTCGTGGAGCGGTGAGCGCGCGCGCACGTCGAGGACGAGGTTGCGGGTCTCGGCGCTGTCGACCTCCGTGACACGCTGGCCCGGATCGCTCGGCGAGAGCGCGGCGAGCACGGCGGGCGGCAGCTGGCGGGCCGCGACGTCGAACTGCTTCGCCCTGCGGGCCACCTCCAGCGCCTGCGAGTTGACGTAGTAGCGCAGGACGACGGGGCGGCCGAGCTCGCTGACGGCGCCTTCGTAGCGGGGGTTCGGCGCGAGGACGGCCCGCGTGTTCTTCGTATACGCCTTCAGGACGTACGGCCCGGTGCCGTCGGCGCCGGGGTCGGTGCGCAGGCTGCGCTTGGGGTAGCGGGTGCGGTCGACGATCGACCCGGCGCCGGTCGCCAGCTTGAACGGGAAGGTCGCGTCGGGCGAGGACAGATGGAAGGTGACGGTCCGCCCGCTCGCGTCCACGCCGCCCAGGGTGGCGAGGAGGGAGGCGGGCCCCACCTCGTCGTTGATGCGCTTGACCCGGTCGAAGGAGAACTTCACGTCCTCGGCGGTCACCCTGCGCCCGCTCGCGAACGTCAGGTCGTCGCGGAGTGTGCAGCGATAGGTACGCAGCCCCGTGTCCGTGAACGCGCAGTTCTCGGCGGCGTCCGGAACAGGCTTGGCGCCGCCGGGCTCGAAGGTGAGCAGCGACTGGAAGACATTGCTGAACAGGGCCCAGGAACCGGCGTCGTAGGCACCGGCCGGGTCGAGCGACGTGACGGCGTCCGTCGTGCCCACCGTGATCGTGCGGTCGCTGTCCTCCTCCGTCGGCATCAGCTGCCAGCCGGCCACACCCACGCCCGCCAGGACGAGCAGCGTCGCGAGAATCCGTAAGCGAACCGATCGCATCGGTGCCCTCCCCAGGCCCACCGCCGGGCACCGCCCGAGTGACGCGGATCACCTAACCACAGGTGTTTCAGCCGGGGAAGGGAATCCGGAAGAGTGTGCCGGACCCGGGCGAACGATCATTTCCAGCACGTTTCACAGCGGACTCTCAGGCTTCTCGGGAGGCCAGCTCCACGACCGTGATGTCCGAGGGCGCACCGACTCGGGTCGGCGGCCCCCAGGCCCCCGCGCCGCGGGAGACGTACAACTGCGTGTCGCCGTAGCGCTCCAGGCCCGCGACCGTCGGATTGGCGGCGGCCGCGATCAGGTTCCCCGGCCACAGCTGCCCGCCATGGGTGTGGCCGGACAACTGGAGGTCGACTCCGTGGCGTACCGCATCATGAATCTGCACCGGCTGATGGGCGAGCAGCACACAGGCCCGGGTCCTGTCCCGGTCCCCGAGCGCCTTGCCGAAGTCGGGCCCCTGCCCCTCGCTCTCCCCCTGTACGTCGTTCACGCCGGCGAGGTCGAATCCGGGCAGCTCGGTCCGCGCGTTCTCCAGGGGGTGGATCCCCAGCTCCCGCACCTCCCGGACCCACTGCTCGGCTCCGGAGAAGTACTCGTGGTTCCCGGTGACGAAATAGGCCCCGTGCCGGGCCCGCAGCCCAGCGAGCGGTGCGGCCGCCGGCCCGAGATCCTTCACGCTGCCGTCGACCAGGTCACCGACAACGGCGATCAGATCCGGCTGGGTGGAGTTGATCGTGTCGACGACCTTCTGGGCGAAGCCCCGCCCGAGCACCGGGCTGAGGTGAATGTCGCTCACGACGGCGATCCGGAAGCCGTGGGCGGACCGGGGCAGTTTGGCGAGCGGCACGGTGACCCGCTTCACCGCGGGCCCGCGCAGTACGCCGTACGTCCCGTATCCCACGGTCGCCACGGCGGCGGCCGCGGCGGCGCCACCCACGACACGCGAGACGAAGAGGCGCCGCGACGGGGAACGAACGGCCCCCGCCGGTCCGGCCGCGTCGGTCGGCCCCGCTGAGCCGGTCGGCCCCGCCGATTCCGCCGACCCCGCCGATTCGGCCGAACCCGCGGGTCCGGTGGGTTCCGACCGTTCCGCCGGAGCCGCCGAAGGCGATGTGCCGGCAGGTCCGCTCGTCGCGGTCCGCGTGTCGGCGGCACTGTCTCCTGTACTCGCCGGTGACGCGCCGGACCGGGACCGTACGCTCTCGCGCGGCGTCGCCACGACCGCGGCCGGGGACGCGGTCCCGTCGGTCTCCTGCCGTCCGCCCGCCCGGCGCTCCACGGCCCACCGCAGGACCGGCCGTACGAACTCGCCCACCAGCAGCGCCAGCGCGAGGTACAGGGCCAGCGCCATCCACAGGAACCCTGGCCAGGCCAGTGTCCGCTGGAGCCAGAAGGGAGCACCCGCACGCTCGCTCGCGACCGCGCCGAACATCAGCAGCGGCCCGGCGACGAAGACGGCCGCGCCCACCCGGCGCACCGCTCCGGGGCCGGCCGTGGTGTCCCGGACCAGCCGTCGCCAGGCATACCAGTGGAACCCGCCGAGCACGGCCAGTACGGCCACACCCACCAGCACGAACACGATGACCATGACGCCGTATCCCCCGTTATGACGTCTGGCGCAAAGCGCGTACGCCGCGCAACCCGATGACCCCGACGACCGTCCCCAACACAAAGGAAACGACGGCGAGTGTCAGATGCACCCAGAAGTACGCCGTCGGATCACCCGCGTCGTCGAACGCGAGCCCGCTGCCGTCTTTGTACAGGTTCTTTACGAAAGTGACCCAAATGACCCAACTCCACACCCCGAAGGCGAGCAGGAACCAGGACACGGGGCGGCTGAGCTTCATACGTTCAGTATCGCCGTCGCCGACCGTGACCCGGCGCCGGGGTGGAGAGGGCGAGGAGACTTCCCCGAGAGGTGTTGGGACTTCCCGTCGTGACCCCTGTACTTTCTCGACCGTGCCTGCCTCGAAAAAGACCGTCGAGCGATCCTTGTTGGTCGCTTCTGCCACCTTGTTGACTCTTTCGCTCGCGGCGCCCGCGTTCGCCGACGCCGTCGCCGACCCGAGCCCGACGAAGAGCCCCACGACCTCGCCGTCGGCCACTCCCCCCGCGGACATGTCGACCGTCGGCGGTGAGCAGCTCGGCCGGCCCGGGAACCAGGTGAACCTCGGCAGTGACGTCCCCGTCCTGCCCAAGGACATCACCGCCCGCTCCTGGATCGTCGCCGACGCGGAGTCCGGCGACGTCCTGGCCGCGCACAACGCGCACTGGCGGCTGCCCCCGGCGAGCACCCTGAAGATGCTGTTCGCGGACACGGTGCTGCCCAAGTTCCCGAAGACCACCCCGCACAAGGTGGCCTCCTCCGACCTGGCGGGCATCGGCTCGGGCTCCAGCATGGTGGGCATAAAGGAGAACGAGACGTACACCGTCCACGACCTGTGGCTCGGTGTCTTCCTGCGCTCCGGCAACGACGCCGTGCATGTGCTGTCCGCGATGAACGGCGGCGTCGACGATACGGTCAAGGACATGCAGGCGCATGCCGAGGACCTCCAGGCCCTCGACACGAACGTGGTGAGCCCGGACGGCTACGACGCCGGGCGCCAGGTGTCGTCGGCGTACGACCTGACGCTGTTCGCCCGTTCGGGGCTCCAGAAGAAGGACTTCCGGGAGTACTGCTCCACGGTGCGGGCGAAATTCCCCGGCGCGACGACCAAGGGGAAGAAGGGCAGGACCACCCGCGAGTCCTTCGAGATCCAGAACACCAACCGGCTGCTGACCGGTGACAGCGACGTCACCACGTACCAGGGCATCGCCGGTGTGAAGAACGGCAACACCACCAACGCGGGCGCCACCTTCACGGGTGTCGCCGAACGCGACGGCAAGGTACTGCTCGTCACGGTCATGAACCCGGAGAAGAGCGAGCACAACGAGGTCTACAAGGAGGCCGCGCATCTCCTCGACTGGGGGTTCCAGGCCGCGGGCAAGGTCCAGCCGGTGGGTGAACTGGTCCCGCCCAAGGGCGTCGACACCACCGCGCAGCCGGGCGCGAAGGCATCGGACGGGGCGAGTTCCGACACCGCCTCCACGAAGCCGGTGGCAACCGCCACGGCCACGGCCAAGGGGGGTACCAGCGGTATCGGTGTCGCGCTCGGCATCGCGGGCGGCCTCGTCGTTCTGCTCGCGGGGGGCGTCTTCCTGATCAACCGCCGCTGGCCGCTGCCGGACCTGATGCGCCGCCGCCGCTGACCACCCGGGGCTCCGGAGCCTTCGCGTTCTTCGGAGCCCCCGAGGTGTTCCGGCCCTCCGAGCCGGACGGTTCACGCGGGCCGGCCGACCCGTCCGCACCCGCACGTTCGTCCGGGTCCGCCGGGTCCCGCTCGGCCTCCGTCCGCTGCTCCGCCGCCGTCTGCTCCGCGGTCTGCTCCGACTCCTTGCTCCGCGTCGCCGTCCAGGCGGCGCAGTACAGGAGCAGTTTCGAAGTGAAGTTGATCCACAGGAGCAGCGCGATCGGCACCCCGAAGGCGCCGTACATGCTCTTCGACGCCACACCCCGCATATAGCCGCTGAGCAGCAGCTTGAGCAGCTCGAACCCGGCGGCGCCGATCAGCGCCGCGACGATCAGCCGACGGCGCGGCGGATCGACGCCGGGCAGCAGCGTGAGGACGTACAGCAGGACCAGGAAGTCGGCGAGCACGGCCACCGTGAAGGCGGCGGCCTGCAACAGGACACTCCCCCAGCCGTTCTCGTCGAGGCCGACCTGCCGCGCCGACCAGCCCACCGCCGTGGACGCGAGCGTGGAGACGGCGATGGTGAGGAGCACGGCGCCGCCGAGCCCGATGAGTACGCCGCCGTCCTTGAGTTTGCGCAGGAGGGGGTTCTCCTCGCTGTCGGGCAGTTCCCAGACCGCGCGCAGACACTCCCGCATCGAGCCGACCCACCCGATGCCGGTGACCAGCAGCAGGGCGCCCGCGATGAGTCCGATCGTGCCGGCGTTCTGGACGAGACCGTTGATGTCCAGCTGGTCGGAGATGCCCGGCACCTGCTCGGCGAGCTTGTCCTGGAGGTCCTTCTGCTGCTGCGTGCTCAGCGTGGCGGCACCGATCGCCGCGGCCACGGTCAGCAGCGGGAACAGCGCCACGAAGCTGATGAAGGTCATCGCCGCGGCCAGCCGCGTCCACTTCACCCGGTCCAGCCGCTCGTACGACCGCCACGCGTGCGTGGCCATCAGGCGCACGACCAGGGGCCCCACGCCGGGAATCTTTTTCAGCCAGTCCATGATCCGACTCTGCCCTCGCCTCGGAAAACCAATGACCGGGTACCCCAAAAACGCAGGACAGTGGCCAGTGCCATGCCGATTCCCGCGCCCGAGACGGTGTCCGCCCGCTGTGAGGTGTACCCGAGCCCGTGGTGACTGACGGCGATGCAGAGGAGCTGCACGAGAGCGCCCGCGACGTTCACCGCGAAGAAGATCACGTACGGGCGCGGGCCGCGGGCGGCCGCGTGCCGGTAGGTGCCGAGCGCGTTCCCCGCGTACGCCACCGAGCAACCGGCCAGGAAGGACAGCGCCTTGGCGGTCAGCGGGTCCAGACCCAGCGGCCCGCGCAGCCAGACGAAGAGGCCGAGATCGGCGGCGTAGGCGAGGAATCCGACGGCGGCGAACCCGAGGAGCTCACGCAGGAACGACTTCCGGAGACCGGTCGCCCCGGGGACCGCCACCGTCTCCCGTGCGGCGGGTCCCTGGTCGACCGGCTCCGTGACGGCCGCCCCGCGGACCGTCGGGGGCCCGGAGCCGGGCCGGTCCTCGGTGACGCTCACCAGTTCGCCACCGCGAGCCCGTACATCGCCAGCCACACCAGGCCGATGAGGGCGAGCGCGCGGTCGCGCAGGACCACGTCCTCCGGCTCGCCCGCCGTTCCCCGGTCGGCGAAGACGGCGTAGCGCAGGACGGCCAGGATGAAGGCGACCATCGACAGCTGGCGCCACGGCAGCACGCCCGTGCTGGGGACTCCGCCCTCCTCCAGGGCCCACAGGCAGTAGCCGAGGACGGAGACCCCGGCGGCCAGTTGCCAGACGAAGCGCAGGTAGCCGGTCGTGTACTCGGTGAGCAACGCGCGCGTGGCGCCCGCTGTCCCGGCCATCTGCACGGCTTCGGAGTAACGCTTCGCCGACACCATGAACAGCGCCCCGAAGCCGGTGGTGATCAGGAACCAGCGAGAGAGCGGGATACCGAGGGCCAGGCCGCCGATCATCGCCCGCATCAGGAACCCGGTCGTGACGACGACGAGGTCCACGACGAGCACGTGCTTCAGGCTGACGCAGTACGCCAGCTGCATGCCGATGTACGCGGTCAGCAGGGCGCAGACGGACGGTGAGCAGAGCCAGGCGGCGACGGCGGGCCCGAGGACCGCGAGGGTGCCCCCGACGGCGTACGCGACCGGGACGGGGACCAGGCCCGCGGCGACCGGGCGGTGGCGCTTCACCGGGTGGGCGCGGTCGGCGACGGCGTCCCGGGCGTCGTTGATCAGGTACACGGCGGCGGCGCAGGCCGTGAACAGGGCGAAGACAAGGACGAGTTGGACGAGCGCGTGCCGTGAGAAGAGCTGGCCCGCGGCGGCCGGGGCGGCCACGACGAGCACGTTCTTCACCCACTGACGGGGACGCGCGGTCCTGACGAGGCCCCGGACGAGTCCGGTCAGGCTCCTCGGCGGCGGGGCGGCGGCGGGGGTGCGCTCCAGGAGTGCCGTGCGCTCAGCCATGGCCGGCCCCGATCCACCGCGCGCCCAGTCCGGCCGCCGCGGCGCCCAGGGCCGCGCCGGCGGCTACATCCGTGGGGTAGTGGACGCCGACGACGAGACGCGAGACGCACATCGCGGCGGCGAGCGGCGGGACGGCGTACGCGCCGAGCGTGCCGTAGGCGACCGCCGCGGCAGCCGCCGACGCGGCGTGGGAGCTGGGGAAGGAGTGCCGTCCCGCCGTGCGCACCCGGGGCTCCACGTGCGTGGGGCGCGGGCGGCGCACGATGCGTTTCACCCCCATGCTCGCGAGGTGCGCGGTGGCGGTGAGCGCCGTCGCACGCAACCACGCGCCGCGCCGCTCGCGGTCGGCCGCCGCCCCCGCGAGCCCCGCGGCGAGCCACAGCGCGCCGTGCTCCCCGGTCCAGGACAGGGCGCGCGCGACGGCCGCGACGCGTGGGTCCGTGCCGTACGCGTGGAGTGCGGACAGCAGCCGACGGTCCACGCCATCAAGTCGGCGGTCCATGGCGTCACGCCGTCGGTCCATGTCGTCGTGATCGTCGCGGCTGTCCAGCCGTTGATCCATGTCACCACGGTGGCCATGGTCGTCAAGCCGCCGATCCATGTCGTCACGGTCGTCAAGGTCGTCCATGTGGTCCCACTCTTCTAGGGAGGGGTCACATAATTACGGCAATCTTGGACGACATCCCATTAATCACCCATTTCGGTGAGGAGCCGTGAGGGCCGGGTAGATTGCCCCGTTGTGCACCCTTACCGGGGCTACGGTCACGGTCATGCCTGCCGACACCGTCTCCGTCACGGGTTGGGGCCGCACCGCCCCGACCACCGCCCGTCTGGTCCGCCCGCGCACCTACGAGGAGGCGGCGGCCGCCGTCCGGGAGTGCGGGGCACGGGGAGGGATCGCCCGGGGGCTCGGGCGGGCGTACGGCGACGCCGCGCAGAACGCGGGCGGGGCGGTGCTCGACATGACGGGCCTGGACCGGATCCACGCCATCGACGTGGACGGCGGCACGGTCCTGTGCGACGCGGGAGTGTCCCTGCACCGGCTCATGGAAGTCCTGCTCCCCCTCGGCTGGTTCGTGCCGGTGACGCCGGGGACCCGCTATGTGACCGTGGGCGGCGCGATCGGCGCGGACATCCACGGCAAGAACCACCATGTGTCGGGCTCGTTCGCCCGTCACGTCCTCTCCTTCGAGCTGCTGACCGCGGACGGCGAGATCCGGACGGTCGGGCGCGGCACCCCCCTCTTCGACGCCACGGCGGGCGGCATGGGCCTGACCGGTGTGATCCTCACGGCGACCGTCCGCCTCCAGCCGGTGGAGACCGCCCTGATGTCCGTCGACACCGAACGCGCCGTGGACCTGGACGACCTGATGGCCCGTCTCACCGCCACCGACCACCGGTACCGCTACTCGGTCGCCTGGATCGATCTCCTCGCGCGCGGGGCGCGGATGGGGCGCTCGGTCCTGACCCGCGGCGATCACGCGCCGCTGGACTCGCTGCCCCCACGCGCGCGCAGACACCCGCTGGCGTTCCGCACGTCGCACCTGCCGGCCGCCCCCGCCTTCGTACCGGAAGGGCTCCTCGGACGGACGACGGTGGGCCTCTTCAACGAGCTCTGGTACCGGAAGGCGCCCCGCGCGCGGACCGGCGAACTCCAGCGGATCCCGGCCTTCTTCCATCCCCTCGACGGGGTGCCGCACTGGAACCGCGTCTACGGGCGCGGCGGCTTCGTCCAGTACCAGTTCGTCGTCGGACACGGCCGGGAGGAGGCCCTGCGCACGATCGTGCGGCGCATCTCCGAGCACCGCTGCCCGTCCTTCCTCGCCGTCCTGAAGCGCTTCGGACCGGGCGATCCGGGCTGGCTGTCCTTCCCCATGCCCGGCTGGACCCTCGCCCTGGACATCCCGGCGAACCTGCCGGGCCTCGGCGCCTTCCTCGACGAGCTGGACGAGGAGGTGACGGGCGCCGAGGGGCGCGTGTACCTGGCCAAGGACGCGCGGCTGCGACCCGAGCTGCTGGCCGCGATGTATCCGCGGCTCGGCGTGTTCCGGTCCCTGCGGCAGGAGTTGGACCCCCGGGGGGTCTTCACCTCGGACCTGTCCCGCCGCCTGGGCCTGTAGACCGACGTTCCCGGCCGCCCGTCTTCGTTCCCTCGCCTCAAGGAGCTTGAGCTTTCATGAAGGACGCCTTCGGTATCCCCCAGTCCCTGCTGATCCTCGGCGGCACGTCCGAGATCGCGCTGGCCACCGCGCGCCGGCTGATCACCCGGCGCACCCGCACGGTCTGGCTCGCCGGACGGCCCTCGCCCGCCCTGGAGGAGGCCGCCGGGCAACTGCGCCGACTGGGCGCGGACGCCCGGACCATGGCCTTCGACGCCCTCGATCCCGAGTCCCACGAGGCCGTGCTCGGCAAGGTCTTCGCCGAGGGCGACATCGACATGGTGCTGATGGCCTTCGGGATGCTCGGCGACCAGGCCGTGGACGAGAAGGAGCCGCTCGCGGCCGTGCGGGTCGCGCAGACCAACTACACGGGCGCGGTGTCCTCCGGCCTGGTGTGCGCGCGGGCGCTGCAGTCGCAGGGGCACGGCTCCCTGGTGGTGCTGTCCTCGGTCGCGGGCGAACGCGCCCGCCGCTCGAACTTCATCTACGGCTCCAGCAAGGCGGGCCTGGACGCCTTCGCGCAGGGCCTGGGCGACGCCCTGTTCGGCACGGGCGTGCACGTGATGGTCGTACGCCCCGGGTTCGTCCGTACGCGGATGACGGCCGGTCTGGAGGAGGTACCGCTGGCGACCACGCCGGAGGCGGTGGCCGGGGCGATCGAGCTGGGGCTGAGGCGCCGTTCCGAGACGGTTTGGGTGCCGGGGGCGCTCCGGGTGGTCATGTCGGCGTTGCGGCACGCGCCACGAGCGGTGTTCCGGCGGCTGCCGATCTGAGATGCCGCGGCCGCGCGGTGACCACGGAGGCCGGGGCCCGGGCGCAGCCCGGCGGCGGGGCCCGGGGTTCGGGCCGGCCGTCCTAGAGCGCCGGCAGTGTGGTGTCCCGCTCGGGCGCGCCCGCCTGCGGGGGCACCACGGCGCCGCCGAAATCGAACTCGCGGAGCTTGCGCCACACGCCGTCGGCACCCTGCTCGTAGAGGGCGAATCCGGTGCAGGGCCACTGGGCCTCGTATCCGGAGAGCGCCGCGAAGGCGCGGTCCATCGCCTCGTCGTCGATGCCGTGCGCCACGGTGACGTGCGGGTGGTACGGGAACTGCAGCTCGCGGGCGACGGGTCCTGAGGCGTCCCGGACCTGCTTCTGCAGCCAGGTGCAGGCCTCCGCGCCGTCGGCGACCCGGACGTACACGACCGGCGACAGGGGGCGGAAGGTGCCCGTGCCGGACAGCCGCATCGGGAACGGGCGTCCCGCGGCCGCGACCTCGACGAGATGCGCCTCGATCGCGGGCAGCGCCGAGTCGTCGACCTCGGTCGGCGGCAGCAGGGTGACGTGCGTGGGGATGCCGGAAGCCGCGGGGTCGCCGAAGCCCGCGCGCCGCTCCTGGAGCAGGCTGCCGTGAGGCTCCGGGACCGCGATCGACACACCGATCGTTACGGTCCCCACGTCGTCTCCTGTCGTTGTTCGATGGTCAGCGGCTGTGCGGTGGTGCTGCGCGGGCAGGGGTGGTTCTGCTCCCTGCCCGGCTATCGACTGTACGGCGGTATCGCCCGCAATCGGCGGCCGGACGAGTGTCGCGCTCGTCTCGTACTGACTGCCGAAGGGGCTGTGGTAGAGAGCCGTGCCGCCGCCCTACGACAGCGGCACGGCCGCGCGTACGGTGGCGGCATCGGCCGTCAGTGCTTGGCGGGCAGGAATCCGACCTTGTCGTACGCCTGGGAGAGCGTCTCCGCGGCGACGGCACGGGCCTTCTCGGCGCCCTTGGCCAGGATCGAGTCGAGTGTCTCCGGGTCGTCCAGATACTCCTGGGTGCGCTCCCGGAACGGGGTCACGAAGTCGGTCATGACCTCGGCGAGGTCCGTTTTCAGCGCACCGTAGCCCTTGCCGGTGTACTTCTGCTCCAGTTCCCCGATTCCGGTCCCGGTGAGGGTCGAGTAGATGGTCAGCAGATTGCTGATACCCGGTTTCGACTCCGTGTCATACCTGATGACGGTGTCCGTGTCGGTGACCGCGCTCTTGACCTTCTTGGCGGTCGCCTTCGGATCGTCGAGCAGATTGATGAGGCCCTTCGGCGTCGACGCCGACTTGCTCATCTTGATCGACGGGTCCTGGAGATCGAAGATCTTCGCCGTCTCCTTGAGGATGTACGGCTTGGGGATCGTGAACGTCTCGCCGAAGCGGCCGTTGAAGCGCTCCGCGAGGTCGCGCGTGAGCTCGATGTGCTGGCGCTGGTCCTCACCGACCGGGACCTCGTTGGCCTGGTACAGCAGGATGTCCGCAACCTGGAGGATCGGGTACGTGAAGAGGCCGACGCTCGCGCGGTCGGCGCCCTGCTTGGCGGACTTGTCCTTGAACTGGGTCATGCGGGAGGCCTCGCCGAAGCCGGTGAGGCAGTTCATGATCCAGGCGAGCTGCGCGTGCTCGGGGACATGGCTCTGGACGAACAGCGTGCACCGCTCCGGGTCGAGACCCGCGGCGAGCAGCTGCGCGGCGGCGAGCCGGGTGTTGGCACGCAGGTCCGCGGGGTCCTGCGGAATCGTGATCGCGTGCAGGTCGACGACCATGTAGAACGCGTCGTGTGACTCCTGGAGGGCCACCCACTGACGGACGGCGCCGAGGTAGTTGCCGAGGTGGAACGAGCCTGCCGTGGGCTGGATTCCGGAGAGCACGCGAGGACTGTCAGAGGCCATGTTCACCATTCTCTCAGGTACCGGGGCCCGCTCCGGAACTGGCCGGAAACAGGTGGGGCGCGGGTGGGAACCGATCGGCCTCGGGCGGTGTACCAAGAGTGTGAGGACGCGGGAGGGGGGCCGCATCGTCGTCGACGAGGCCGTGGTGATCGCACGGGTACGCGCCGGGGAGCCGGAGGCGTACGCGGAGCTGGTCCGTGCCCACACGGGCATCGCGATCAGGGCGGCCAGGGCGCTCGGAGCGGGTGCGGACGCGGAGGACGTGGTGCAGCAGGCCTTCGTCAAGGCGTACTGCTCGCTGGGGCGCTTTCGGGACGGCACGGCGTTCAAGCCGTGGCTGCTGTCGATCGTGGCCAATGAGACGAGGAACACAGTGCGGACGGCGGTGCGTCAGCGGACGCTGGCAGGCCGGGAGGCGGCGATGGCGGAGGCGGAGCCGCTGATACCGGAGTCGGCGGACCCGGCGGTCGCGGCGCTGGCGTCGGAGCGCCGCGACGCGCTGCTGGCCGCTCTGGATCAGCTGAGCGAGGACCACCGCCTCGTCGTCGCCTACCGCTATCTCCTGGAGATGGACGAACCGGAGACGGCCCAGGCCCTGGGCTGGCCGCGCGGCACGGTGAAGTCCCGGCTCAACCGCGCGCTGCGCAAGCTGGGCCGCCTGCTGCCCGCCCTGGAACCTCGCGAGCCTCGGGAAGGGGGTGACGAGCATGAGTGAGCCCTACGAGGCCGGGGCCGGGGCCGGGGGCGCCGGCGGTACGGAGTCCGGCCGCGACCGGGGCCGGCCCGCCCGTGCGGACGCCTCACACCTGCCGGACGAGCTGCGGGCGCTCGGACGGTCGCTGGACGACCCGGGGACCGACGGCGACGAGTCGATGGTCGAGCGGGTGCTGACGGAGTTGCTCGCGATGGAGGTACCCGCCGCGCCCTCCGGGCGGCGGCAGGGGATTCCGGTCCCGCCGCCCGGGACCCCGGGGCCCCGCGAGCGGCTGCGCGCGCTGCGCCGCTGGGCACGGGCCCGCCGACGCGCGCTCACGGCGGGTCTGTGCGGAGTGCTGACGGTCCTCGTGCTCACGCCCCCGGTGCGCGCGGCGGTCGTCGACTGGTTCGGCTTCGGCGGCGTCGAGGTGCGGTACGACCCGTCGGCGGTGCCCTCGGCAGGGGCCCGGGTGCCGGGCTGCCCCGGTCGCTCCCTGACACTGGCGCAGGCCGGGCGGCGGGCCGGGTTCGAGCCCCTCGTACCCGGGGCTCTCGGTGTGCCGGACGCGGTGACCGTGACGCCCGAGCCGCGGGGGCGGCTGCTGATGAGCCTGTGCTGGCGCGAGCACGGGCGCACGATCCGGATCGACGCGTACCCGGCGCGGCTGGACATCGGCTTCACGAAGACGGTGCGGGAGCAGCCGGAGTGGCTGCGACTGGGCGGCGACGAGGAGGAGTTCGGCGATCCGGCGCTGTGGTTCCCCGAGCCACATCTTCTGAGCTTCTGGCTCGTGGACGCGGACGGCCACCGCTTCACCCGCGCCGAGCGGACCGCCGGGCCCACACTGCTGTGGACACACGACGGCGAGGTGACGCTCCGGCTGGAGGGGGTGTCCTCGAAGACCAGGGCACTGGAGATCGCCAAGTCGCTGAAGTAGCCGGACCCGCCGGCGCTGAGCGTGGCTCGGAATCCGTGGGCGTCGGGAGGGAACCCCGGCCGGTCGAGCGGTGTACCAGAAGTGACACCGGCCGTCGGGCGGTGGGTGATACCCGCAGCTGCGACCGGGCCTGTCGGCCCGGATACGGCGCCCTCACCAGGGGGAGCCTCGACAGGGGTTGTGGGACGGGTGACGTGCTGGTCGGGTGAGGGGGACTTATGAGGTGCCGGATCGGACGGATCGGGACCGGGGTGCGCGTCCTGTTTCTCGTGTCCATGGTGTTGGCGGCGCTCGGCGCACCGCGGGCGCCCGCCTCGGCGGGCACCTGGGGGGACGGGAGGGGCGACACCCCGGACATGGCCCTGGTCATCGCGGGTGACACGGGTCGGACGACCACGCTGCACGCCGAGGAGCGGGACTTCGGACGGCTGTGGCGGCTGCTTTCGCCCCGGTACACGGGGACGGAAAGAGTGCCCGAAGCGTGGACGCACGGCCGGTTCCCCGAGGTGCGGGCCACGGTGATCTGGGGGCTGACCGGTGTCGGGGGCTGGCCGCAGACCGGTCGGGCGCCCGGCGGCGACGTCGCCATCGAGCGCCAGGACCAGGTGTTCCTCGCGCCGGACGGTACGCCGTGGGTGCGTTCGGATCCGTCGCCCGACGTGGTGGACGACGACATCCGCTGGCATCGGGCGCCGCGCTCGGTGTTCGGGCAGTTGGCCGAGGAGGGGAAGCTGTTCGGCTCCGCGCCGGTGGCGGTGCCGGCCGAGGCGGAGCCGGACGCGGTGGAGCGGGTCACGTGGGTGCTGCCCGGACTCGCGGCGGGTCTGGCTCTCGGCGTCGGCGTTCCCTGGTTCAGACGCCGCGCGGCGGCCCGGCGTGAGGATGCCGGGTCGCCGCGGGAGCCGCGACAGGAGCTGATCGACCTGTAGGGACCGGACGGCCCGAGTGCCTCGGGTCGGTCCGGGCCCGGTGCGGCGCGTCAGCCGAGGTCGATCTCCGGGTAGAGCGGGAAGCCGGTGAGCAGGTCGGTGGCGCGGTGGGCGATCTCGTCGGA
Source organism: Streptomyces sp. NPDC002935 (assembly GCF_040611295.1). Lineage (NCBI taxonomy): Bacteria > Bacillati > Actinomycetota > Actinomycetes > Kitasatosporales > Streptomycetaceae > Streptomyces > Streptomyces sp. NPDC002935. Next base: position 77,769 of record NZ_JBEXNW010000015.1, on the reverse strand, counting down.
GATCTTCGCGTCCAGCACGTGCTGAGCCTTGGACGGGGCGCCCTTGGCGGTGGTGCCGGCCTCGGCGGCGGTGAGGACGCGGTCGATCAGACCGGCGATCTCGTCCATCTCGGTCACGCCGAGCCCACGGGTGGTCAGCGCGGGCGTGCCGATGCGGATACCGGAGGTGTACCACGCGCCGTTGGGGTCGGCGGGGATCGCGTTGCGGTTGGTGACGATGCCCGAGTCGAGCAGGGCGGACTCGGCCTGACGGCCGGTCAGGCCGTAGGAGGAGGCGACGTCGATGAGGTTGAGGTGGTTGTCGGTACCGCCGGTGACCAGGGTGGCGCCACGACGCATCAGACCCTCGGCGAGGGCGCGGGAGTTGTCGACGACGGCCTGGGCGTAGTCGCGGAACTCGGGTCGGCGGGCCTCGGCGAGCGCGACGGCCTTGGCGGCCATGACGTGGGGAAGGGGGCCGCCGAGAACCATCGGGCAGCCACGGTCGACCTGCTCGGCGAGGGTCTCGTCGCACAGGACCATGCCGCCGCGCGGGCCGCGGAGCGACTTGTGGGTGGTGGTGGTGACGATCTGGGCGTGCGGGACCGGGTCGAAGTCACCGGTGAGGACCTTGCCCGCGACCAGGCCGGCGAAGTGGGCCATGTCGACCATGAGTGTGGCGCCGACCTCGTCGGCGATCTCCCGCATGATGCGGAAGTTCACCAGGCGGGGGTAGGCGGAGTAGCCGGCGACGAGGATCAGCGGCTTGAACTCACGGGCGGAGGTGCGCAGGGCCTCGTAGTCGATGAGGCCGGTGGCGGGGTCGGTGCCGTAGGAGCGCTGGTCGAACATCTTTCCTGAGATGTTCGGGCGGAAGCCGTGGGTGAGGTGGCCGCCGGCGTCCAGGGACATGCCGAGCATGCGCTGGTTGCCGAAGGCCTGGCGCAGTTCGGCCCAGTCGGCCTCGGAGAGGTCGTTGACATTGCGGACGCCGGCCTTGGCGAGGGCCGGGGCCTCGACGCGGGCCGCGAGGACGGCCCAGAAGGCGACGAGGTTGGCGTCGATGCCGGAGTGCGGCTGCGCGTAGGCGTGCTCGGCGCCGAACAGTTCGCGGGCGTGCTCGGCGGCGAGGGCCTCGACGGTGTCGACGTTGCGGCAGCCGGCGTAGAAGCGGCGGCCGACGGTGCCCTCGGCGTACTTGTCGCTGAACCAGTTGCCCATGGCCAGGAGGGTGGCCGGGGAGGCGTAGTTCTCGGAGGCGATCAGTTTGAGCATGTCGCGCTGGTCGGCGACTTCCTGGCCGATGGCGTCGGCGACGCGGGGCTCCACGGCCCGGATCACGTCGAGGGCGCTGCGGAAGGCGGTGGACTCGGTGGAAAGGGGCTCTGGCATGACGGCCTCCGGACGTGGCGTTCAGCGTTCACGGGTCGGCCCAGGCGCACGGCACTCGGTTGCCACGACTCCGGGCCCGGACACTCCGGGCCCCTCAGGACGGCCTGCTTCTCCGTTCGGAGGTCCGGGGTTGTCCCCGGAAAGGTCGCAGCGCGGGTGCCGCTCCCCGATGGTCGGTCCCATCCCAGCGCGCCAGTCACGGCCCCGTCCGTCAGCCTACCGGGCGCGCCGGATCACCGGGGTCCCCGGTCCACCATGCGAGCGACGATAGGAAATAGGCCACAAGCCCACCCAGCGCGGGCATCACGTGCCCGGGCCCGGGAAGAACGCGCCGTGCGGCGTGCTGGGGAAGACCGCGCCACTCCCCCCGTGCCGCTCGTCAGAGAACGGAGATCCCGTGACCGCTATGGATGCCAGGGAGACGACGGAGGCGTTCATCGCCTCGGCCGATGCGCACAGCGCGCACAACTACCACCCGCTGCCGGTCGTCGTGTCCACGGCGGACGGAGCCTGGATGACGGATGTCGAGGGGCGCCGCTTCCTCGACATGCTGGCCGGATACTCGGCCCTGAACTTCGGCCACGGCAACCGGCGGCTGATCGAGGCGGCGAAAGCGCAGCTGGACCGGGTGACGTTGACGTCGCGGGCGTTCCACCACGACCGGTTCGCGGACTTCTGCCGGGAGCTTGCGTCGCTGTGCGGCATGGAGATGGTGCTGCCGATGAACACCGGGGTGGAGGCGGTGGAGACCGCGGTGAAGACGGCCCGGAAGTGGGGGTACAAGGTCAAGGGCGTCCCCGCGGAGATGGCGAAGATCGTGGTCGCGGGCAACAACTTCCACGGGCGGACGACGACGGTCATCAGCTTCTCGACGGACCCGGAGGCCCGGGCCGACTTCGGCCCGTACACACCGGGGTTCGAGATCGTGCCGTACGGGGACGTGACCGCGCTGCGGGGGGCGGTCACAGAGAACACCGTGGCCGTCCTGCTCGAACCGATCCAGGGCGAGGCGGGGGTGCTGGTGCCGCCGGCGGGCTATCTGCCGGCCGTGCGGGAGCTCACGCGGGACCGTGACGTGCTGTTCGTCGCGGACGAGATCCAGTCGGGGCTGGGCCGGACCGGCCGGACGTTCGCGTGCGAGCACGAGGGCGTGGTGCCGGACATGTACGTCCTCGGGAAGGCGCTGGGCGGCGGGGTGGTGCCGGTGTCGGCGGTGGTGTCGAGCGCGGAGGTGCTGGGGGTGTTCCGGCCCGGGGAGCACGGGTCCACGTTCGGGGGGAATCCGCTGGCCTGTGCGGTGGCGCTGGAGGTGATCGCGATGCTCAGGTCGGGCGAGTACCAGCGGCGGGCGACCGAGCTCGGTGAGCATCTGCACCATGAGCTGGGCCTGTTGAAGGACTCGGGTCATGTCACCGCGGTGCGCGGGCGCGGGCTGTGGGCGGGCGTCGACATCGCCCCGGCGTACGGCACGGGCCGGGAGATCTCCGAGAAGCTGATGGACCGGGGCGTCCTCGTCAAGGACACCCACGGCGTCACCGTCCGGATCGCCCCGCCCCTCGTCATCGAGAAGGAGGACCTGGACTGGGGGCTGACCCAGCTGCGGACCGTGCTGGGGGCGTAGGGGTGGGGCCCGTCCCGAGCCCACCTGGAACCGAACGGGCCCGGAGGGCTCCGGACTGCTCGGCCCGGAGGGCTCCGGACTGCTCGGCCCGGAGGGCTCCGGACTGCCCGGGCCGACGGCTCCGGACTGCCCGGGCCGACGGCTCCGGACTGCCCGGGCCGACGGCTCCGGACTGCCCGGGCCGACGGCTGCGGACTGCCCGGGTCGGCGGGCGACTCCGGATCGGCCCGGGCCCGCCCTGACCCGCCTGGACCCGCCCGGGTCCGGTGGCTAGAGGATCACGTGGGGCAGGAAGCGGGCGTACTCGTCCGTGATCGGGCCGGAGGACTCTCGGATGCCGAGGCCCGCCGACTCGTTCTCGACGACCCAGGCGCCGAGGACGACACGGTTGCCGTCGAAGGACGGGAGCGGTGCCAGCTCCTGGTAGCAGCAGGCCTCCTCGCGGACGACGGGGGCGGCGCCGGGTTCGTGGATCGTCACACCGGCGCCCTCGCGGCCGAGGAGGGGCTTGGCGACGTACCCGTTCGTACGGGCCAGCTCGCGCGGGCCGTCGAGGTAGGCGGGGAGCAGGTTCGGGTGGTCCGGGTAGAGCTCCCAGAGGATGGCGAGGAGGGCCTTGTTGGAGAGGAGCATCTTCCAGGCGGGCTCGATCCACAGGGTCGTGCCGGTGCCGCCGCCGTTGTCGAGGGTGTCCAGGACGTGGCCGGCGAACTGGTCGGAGGTGAGCCACTCCCATGGGTAGAGCTTGAAGCAGCTGCGGATGAAGCCGAGTCGGTTGTCGACGAAACGGCCGGACAGGGGATCCCAGCCGATCTCCTCCATGGAGATCCAGTCGGTGTCGAGGCCGGCCTGTTCCGCGGTCTCCTTCAGGTAGGCGACCGTCATCAGGTCCTCGCCGAGCTCGTCGTCGGCGGAGTGCGCGAAGTAGAGGGGACTGCCCGGCGGAAGGAGGGCGCCCTGCTTCTTCCAGGCGGCGACGAGACGTTCGTGCAGGGAGTTCCACTGGTCGGCGCCGGGGAAGCGGTCCTCCATCCAGAACCACTGGGGGCTCGCGGCCTCGACCAGCGAGGTCGGCGTGTCGGCGTTGTACTCAAGGAGCTTCGCCGGGCCCGCGCCGTCGTAGCGGAGGTCGAAACGGCCGTAGACGGACGGGAGTTCGGCACGGCGGTGCCAGGCCTCGGCGACGGCCGCCACGACCCGTGGATCGTCGATTCCGAGGTCGGCGAAGCGTCCCCGCTCGACGATGTGGCCCGCCGCCGCCAGGCACATGGCGTGCAGTTCCTCGACGACCTCCTCCAGCGCCTCCACCTCGGGCAGGGAGAAGGCGTAGTAGGCGCTCTCGTCCCAGTAAGGGCGCAGGGAGTCGTCGGGGTAGCGGGTGAGCGGGTAGATGAGTCCCTGCTGCTCGACGGTCTGCTGCCAGCCGGGGCGCGGGGCGATGGTGCGGCGTTCCATGGGTGCGTGGGTTCTCTGTTCGGCGGGAGGAGCGGGCGCGCTTCGTGCGCGCGGATCAGCCGCCGGAGCTGCCCTTGCCGCTGCCGAAGCCGCCGCGGTGGACGCCGCCGCCCGAACCGCCGGAGCCCTTGCCGGGCTTGGTGAAGGAGCCGCTGTCGATCCAGCTGCTCTTCTTCTTGCCGCCGTAGTACCAGGCGCCGTTGGACGAGGTCTTGGTGGACTTGCAGTTCTGGTCGGCGACGACCTTGTAGCCCTTGCCCATGGTGTAGCTGTCGCGGTCGACGCAGCGCTTGTCGGGCTCCGAGGAGCAGGCGGTGAGCGCCGCCGCGAGGAGTCCCATACCGCCGAGGACGACCGTGCCCGAGCGCAGTTGGCGTCGTACGTCTGCCATGTCCGTTCCCCCGTTTGTTCTGCTCAGATCATGTCTTCGGTGAGGGGAACACCTTAGAGATCACGAACGGCGCGCCTTCGGTGGCCCCCCGCGAAGCGCCGTCCCCTACAGTCGCTTCGTGCTCTTTGGAATGGTGTGCGCCCTTGGTGCCTCGGTCTGTTTCGGTACGGCGACGGTTCTGCAGGCGATGGCCGCGCGGGCGGCGGGCGAGGGCGGGACGGGCGGCGGGGCCGGCGGCGCGGCGGCGCTGTTGCTGCGGGCGCTGCGGCAGTGGCGCTATCTGGCGGGCCTCGGCCTCGACGGGGTCGGGTTCCTGCTGCAGATCGCCGCGCTGCGGTCGCTTCCGATCTACGCCGTCGGCGCGGCCCTCGCCGCGAGCCTCGCCGTTACCGCGGTGGTGGCCTCGTGGCTGCTCCATGTGCGGCTGAGCGGGGTCGAGTGGGGTGCGGTGGCCGTGGTGTGCGCGGGGCTCGGGATGCTGGGGCTGGCGTCCGGGGCGGAGGGGGACCGGACGGGTTCCCTGGCGTTGAAGTACGCGATGCTGGGGACGTCCCTGGCCGTCCTGGTGCTGGGGCTCGTCGGCGGGCGGCTGCCCGACCGGGGCAGGGCGCTCGCGCTGGGACTCGGGGCGGGGTTCGGGTTCGGTGTGGTCGAGGTGGCGGTGCGGCTGATCGAGGATCTCGATCCGGGGACGCTGCTGAGCAATCCGGCGACGTACGCGCTGCTGGTCGGTGGTGGGGCGGCGTTCCTGCTGCTCACCACGGCCCTGCAACGGGGTTCGGTGACCACGGCCACGGCCGGGCTGGTCATCGGGGAGACCATCGGGCCCGCGCTGGTGGGAGTGGTGTGGCTGGGCGACCGTACGCGCGAGGGGCTGACCTGGCTGGCGGTGCTCGGTTTCGCGGTGGCGGTGGCGGGAGCCCTGGCGCTGGCGCGGTTCGGCGAGGCGCCGGGCACGGAGACGGGAGCGGGGGCAGAGACGGGGACGGGGACGGGAGCGGAGTCCGCGGCGGAGGGGTCACGGAAGGCGTGAGCGTTCCGCGAGGACAAGGGCAAGGACGAGGGCAAGGACGAGGACGAGGACGAGGGCGGGTCCGGGCCTCCCGAGAGTGAACCGCACGGGCGCACCTCCGGATCATGGACCCCGCTTCAGGGAAGCGCCCGGCACAGCGCGTCCAGCGCGCCCGACCACGCGTGATCCGGCGGTGTGCCGTAGCCGACGACCAGGGCGTCCTGGGGCGGGGTGAGAGCGCCGGGGTGGCGATGGCGCGACAGGCCGTGGACGGCGAGGCCCTGCCAGGCGGCGGCCTGGACGACCGACTGCTCGGTGCCCGGCGGGAGTCGGAGCACGGCGTGCAGCCCCGCGGCGATACCGGTGGCGTGCACGGCCGGGGCGCGGGTGGCGAGCGCGGCGACCAGGGCGTCCCGGCGGCGCCGGTAGCGCAACCGGGCGGCGCGGACGTGGCGGTCGTAGGCGCCGGAGGTGATGAACTCCGCCAGGGTCAGCTGGTCCAGCGCGCCGGTGGACCAGCCGCCCTCGCCCTTCAGCGAGACGACCTCGTCCGCGAGGGACGGCGGCAGGACCAGCCAGCCCAGGCGCAGGCCGGGTGCCAGGGACTTGCTCGCGGTGCCCAGATGGACCACGTGGTCGGGGTCCAGTCCCTGCAGGGCGCCGACGGGCTGCCGGTCGTAGCGGAACTCGCCGTCGTAGTCGTCCTCCAGGACGAGCCCGCCGGTGCGGCGGGCCCAGCCGACGACGGCGGCCCGGCGGTCCGGGTGCAGCGGCACGCCCATCGGGAACTGGTGGGCGGGGGTGAGCAGGACGGCTCGTGCACCCGTCATGTCGCGTGTGTCGGTGCCGAGTTCGTCGAAGGGCAGCGGGGTCGTGCGCAGGCCCGACCGGTGCAGGAGATTCCAGTGCACGTCCAGGCCGTACGACTCCACGGCGAGCGAGCGCAGACCTCGCCGGCGCAGGACCGCGCCGAGCAGTGTCAGGCCGTCCGAGAAGCCTGAGCAGATCACGATGCGCTCCGGGTCGGCGCGGACGCCCCGGGCGCGGGAGAGATAGCCCGCGAGGGCGGTGCGCAGTTCGGGGCGGCCGCGTGGGTCGCCGTAGCCGAGGGCGTCGTGCGGTGCGACGGTCAGGGCGCGGCGGGCGGCCTTGAGCCAGGCGGCGCGCGGGAAGGACGCGAGGTCGGGGGTGCCGGGGACGAGGTCGTAGGTGGGACGGCCCGGTTGACGGCGGCGCGGCGCGGCCTCCGGGGCCGGTCGTACGACGGTCCGCTCGGCCACCCGCGTGCCCGAGCCCTGGCGTGCGGTGAGCCAGCCCTCGGCGACGAGGTCGGCGTAGGCGTCGGCGACCGTGTTGCGGGCGATACCCAGGTCGGTGGCGAGCGATCGGGAGGAGGGGAGACGGGTTCCGGGGGCCAGCCGGCCGCTGCGGACCGCCTCGCGAAGTGCGTCCGTCAGTCCTTTGCGGACGCCGGATCCGGTCGGCTCGACATGCAGGTCGACCCCCAAAGTGGCCCATGTTTTCACCATGGAAATGGACCATACTCCTGGGCTACTCCCCTCGTAGGGTCGAACGCATGACAACGCAGGACATGACCACGCGGAACACGACGACGCAGAACACGATGACGCAGAACACGACGACGAACGGCACGACCACCGCTGACGGGACCGCGCCCTACGCGCCCGAGCACGCCCCCCGGCTGCACTGGGCCGAGCTCGCCCCCGACGTCTACAAGGCGATGGTCAGGCTCGACGCGGCGGCCCGGCGCGGGGTGGACCCCGTGCTCCTGGAGCTGGTGAAGATCCGCGCCTCGCAGCTCAACCACTGCGCGTTCTGCCTCGACATGCACACCAAGGACGCGCTCGCGGCAGGTGAGAGCGTGGAGCGGATCGTGCAGCTCGGCGCGTGGGAGGAGTCGCGGCACTTCTACACGGAGAAGGAGCTCGCGGCGATCGAGCTGACCGAGGCCGTCACCGTGCTCACTGGGGGCACCTCCCGGACGGAGTCTGGGGGAAGGTTCGTGCCGGACGAGGTGTACGAGCGCGCGGCCCGGCACTTCGAGGAGGCCGATCTGGCCCAGCTGATCGCCGCGATCACGGTGATCAACGCCTGGAACCGGTTCGGCGTGACCTGTCGCATGGTGCCGGGCCACTACCAGGCGGGCCAGCACAAGTGACGGCCCGGCGCGTCCCGGAGGGGAGTACGCGGTGGTGAACAAGGCCGAGAGGTTCCGGGCGCTGCACCACGGGCGGGTGCCGGGCGATCCGCTGGTGCTGCCCGGGCCCTGGGACGCCGCGAGCGCGCGGGTCTTCGTGGACGCGGGGTTCCCCGCGCTCGCCACGCCGAGTGCCGGGGTCGCCGCCTCGCTCGGATACGCGGACGGGGAGACGCCGGCCGACGAGATGTTCGCCGCCGTCGCGCGGATCGTGCGGGCCGTCGACGTGCCGGTGTCGGCGGATGTCGAGGACGGCTACGGGCTCGCGCCCAAGGAGCTGGTGGAGCGGTTGCTGGCGGCGGGCGCCGTCGGCTGCAATCTTGAGGACTCCGAGGGCGGTGTCCTCAAGGACGCGGCCCGGCACGCCGACTGGCTGGCCGAGGTGCGGAGCGCGGCGGCGGACCTGCTCTTCGTGAACGCCCGAGTCGATGTCTTCGCACACGGGGACGGAGATCCCGAGCGGGCCATCGAACGGGCCGCGCTGTACGTCGCCGCTGGGGCGGACTGCGTGTATCCGATCGGGGCACCGGCCGACGTGCTTCCGCTGCTGCGGTCCGGCATCGAGGGGCCGGTGAACCTGTTCGCCCGGCTCGGCGGCGTGTCGGCCGGCGAACTGGGTGAGCTCGGGGCCACCCGGGTCACGTTCGGACCCGGGCTGCAGCGCCGGGCGACGGAGGCGCTGGGGGACATCGCGGCGGAACTGAGGTAGGTCGGCCGACGCCTTGCTCGGCGTCCGGCCGGTGTCCGGCGGGCCGCTCGCCGCCGTCCGGACGGAGGGCGGCTCCTCCGTCCGGATGCCGGAGGCGCCCTGCGCGGACCGCCGCCCGCATGTCGCTCTCCGTGGGGCGGGGCCGCTTCCGGCACCCGCCCCGCCGCCGCGCCCGTCGGCTACGACGGCAGCCACGCCCGCCAGGTCGACGGATGGCGCTCCACCCACTTCTTCGCCGCCTCCTGAGCCGTGAGCTTGTCGTTGGCGATCATCAAGGAGACCTCGTTCTGGTCCTCGGTGGTCCACTTGAAGTTCTTCAGGAGGGCGGCGGCCTTGCCGCCGGTCTTCGCGAAGTCGGCGTTGAGGTACTTCTGCAGCGGGGTGTGCGGGTAGGCGCAGGCGACCTTCGCCGCGTCGGCGTCACAGCCCTCCTTGTAGGCGGGCAGCTTCACCTCGGTCATGGGGACCTTCTCGAAGAGCCACTGCGGGGAGTACCAGTAGGTGAGGAAGGGCTTCTCCTCCTTCGCGAACTGCTTCATCTGGGTGATCTGCGCGGCCTCCGAACCGGCGAACACCACCTGGTAGTTCAGGTGCAGGTTGTCCACCAGCGCCTTGTCGTTGGTGACGTACGAGGGGGACCCGTCGAGGAGTTGGCCCTTGCCCCCGCTCTCGGGCGTACGCATCCGGTCGGCGTACTTGTCGAGGTTCTTCCAGTCGGTGACGTCGGGGTGCTGCTTCGCGAAGTACGTCGGGACGTACCAGCCGATGTGCCCGGTCACGCCCAGGTCTCCGCCGGGCGCGATCGTCTTCTTGTCCTCGACGTACCGCTTCTCCTGGTCGGGGTGGCCCCAGTCCTCCAGGATCGCGTCGACGCGGCCCTGGCTGAGCGCGTCCCAGGCCGGCACCTCGTCGACCTGGACGGTGTCGACGCGGTAGCCCATCTCGTGTTCGAGGACGTACTGCGCGACGGCCACGTTGGCCTGGGCGCCGACCCACGACTGCACGGACAGGGTCACCGTCCTGGCGCCCTGGGCGTTCGCGAAGGGCGAGGCCTGCTGGGTCATGTCGGCGGCGCCGCAGCCGGTGAGCAGCAGCAGGGCCGATACACCGGCCACCGCCGTGTATGTCGTACGAAGTCGCATGTCAGGCTCCCTTCCTCGCGCGGCGTTCGGTCGGCTGGGTCACCCGGTCGAGCATCAGGCCGAGGCAGACGATCGCGGCGCCCGCGACCAGTCCGGTGGCCAGGTCACCCTGGGCGAGGCCGAACACGACGTCGTAACCGAGCGCGCCGCCGCCGACCAGGCCGCCGATGATGACGACGGCGAGGACCAGGACGACACCCTGGTTGACGGCGAGTTGCAGCGCCGGGCGGGCCAGCGGGAGCTGGACCTGGCGCAGTTGCTGTGCGGGGGTCGCGCCGAGGGAGCGGGCGGCTTCCAGTGCGGCGGGGTCGACGCCGCGCAGTCCCTGGGTGGTGATGCGGACGACGGCGGGCAGCGCGTAGACGACCGCGGCGGCGACGGCGGGCGCGCGGCCGACGCCGAACAGCGCGACCACGGGGATGAGGTACACGAACTGCGGCATGGTCTGGAAGACGTCGAGGACCGGCCTGAGCAGGCGCTCGAACCGCTCGCTGCGCGCGGCCGCGATACCGGTGGCGAAGCCGAGCACAAGGGTCACGGCGACCGCCGCGAGGACCTGCGAGAGGGTGTCGAGGGACGGCTTCCACACGCCCAGCACGCCGATCGCGGCCATGGCGAGGACTGCGGTGAGCGCGGTGCGCCAGGTGCCGATCAGCCAGGCCAGGGCGGCGACGATCAGCAGGACCGACCACCAGGGCAGCCACTGCAGGCCGTCCCGGACGGGGTCGAGGACCCAGGTGGTGAAGTGGCCCGCCCAGTCGGCGGTGCCGCCGATGTAGGGGACACCCGAGTACAGGTGATCGGTCATCCAGTCGACGGCGCTGTTCACCGGCTCGGCGATGTTCACCACCCACGCGTCGGGCCAGTCCAGCCGGCCGACGAGACGTCCGGCGACCGCGACGGCCACGGCGGCGACCGCCGCGTACAGCCAGGGAGTGCTCGTACGGGCCTCTCCGAGACGCTCGCCGGCCGCGCCCGTGACCCGGTCGAGGACGACGGCGATGAGCACGATCGGAATGCCCGCGGCGAGCGCGGCGCCCACGTCGACGGAGGCGAGGGCCTGGTAGACGCGGTCACCGAGACCACCGGCGCCGATCACGGAGGCGATGACGGCCATGGACAGCGCCATCATGATCGTCTGGTTGAGCCCGAGGAGGAGTTCCTTGCGGGCCAGCGGGAGGCGGGCGGAGAGCAGGCGCTGGCGGGCCGTGGCGCCGAGCGAGGCGACGGCCTCCATGACTCCCTCGTCCGCGTCGCGCAGGCCGAGCGCGGTGAGGCGGGCCATGGGCGGGGCGGCGTAGACGACGGTGGCGAGCACGGCCGCGGGGACGCCGATGCCGAAGACCAGCACGACCGGCAGCAGATAGGCGAACGCCGGGAGCACCTGCATGGTGTCGAGGACGGGGCGCAGTGCCCGGTGGGTGCGGTCGGAGAGCCCGGCGGCGAGGCCGAGCAGCGCGCCCAGCAGGACGGAGGCGATCACGGCGACCACCATGACCGCCAGCGTCTGCATGGTGGGCACCCACATGCCGAGCAGTCCGCAGGCGAGGAACGCGACGGCGGTTCCGAGTGCCAGGCGTACGCCTGCCGCGCGCCAGGCCACGACGGCGGCCACCGCGGTCACTCCGGCCCAGCCGGCCGCGAGGAGCAGCAGATAGACGCCGCGTACGGAGAGGACGACGGCGTTGCTGACGTAGCCGAAGAAGTACAGGAACAGCGGGTGGCTGTCGCGGTTGTCGATGATCCAGTCGCTGGCCTTGCCGAGCGGTTCGGTCAGGTCGACGGTCAGCGCGTGCGGCCAGCTGCCACTGGCCCAGCGGGCGTCGGCGAGGGGCACGAGCACCGCCGCGACGACGGCGAGCAGCAGGAGCTTGCCGACGGCGGGGTGCCTGAGGCGACCGGGAAGGTCCGTACGGGGAACGGATGCGGTGACTGCGGCCATCACACCGCCTCCTTGCGCGGGCCCGAACCTGCGTCTGGGCCCGAACCGGCGTGCGGATCCGACCCGGTGCGCGGGTCCGCGCCGGCTCTCAGGTCCGTCCCGGCGACGACTTCGAGCAGCCGCTCGTGGTCGACGACACCGAGGCAGCGGCCGTCCTGGACGACGCAGGCGGCCCGGCCGGTGCGGGCGACGGTCTTGATGGCGTCCACGACCACGGTGTCGGGAACGAGCGCGCCGGGGTGGTCCCGTCCGCCGCAGTCCCCGGCCCGCATGGCCGTGCGGACCGTCATGACCTGCTCGCGGGGCACGTCGCGGACGAACTCGCGGACGTAGGCGTCGGCCGGGGAGCCGACTATCTCCTCGGGGGTGCCGAGCTGGACGATCCGGCCGTCGCGCATGAGGGCGATGCGGTCGCCGAGGCGCAGGGCCTCGGTCAGGTCGTGGGTGATGAAGACCATCGTGCGGCCCTCCTCGCGGTGCAGCCGGACGACCTCTTCCTGCATGTCACGCCGGATCATCGGGTCGAGCGCGCTGAACGGCTCGTCGAAGAGCAGGACTTCGGGGTCGACGGCGAGCGCGCGGGCCAGCCCGACGCGCTGCTGCTGCCCGCCGGACAGCTGTCCGGGCCTGCGCTGCTCCAGGCCCTCCAGGCCGACCTTGGCGACGACCTCGGCGGCCTTCGCCCGGCGTTCCTCACGCCCGACGCCCTGGATCTCCAGGCCGTAGGCGACGTTGTCGAGCACCGAGCGGTGCGGCAGCAGGCCGAAGTGCTGGAAGACCATGGCGGCGCGGTGGCGGCGCAGTTCGCGCAGCCGGGCCTTGTCCATCGCGAGGACGTCCTCGCCGTCGATCGCGAGGCCGCCCGAGGTGGGCTCGATCAGCCGGGTGAGGCAGCGCACCAGCGTGGACTTGCCGGAGCCGGACAGGCCCATGACGACGAAGACCTCGCCCTTACGCACGTCGAAGCTGACGTCGCGGACGGCGGCGGTGCAGCCGGTGGCGGCGCGGAGTCCGGCGGCGTCGAGGCCGGCGAGTTCGGGGTCTCCGGGGACGCGGTCGGCCTTCGGCCCGAAGACCTTCCAGAGGTTGCGCACGGAGAAGACGGGGCCGGCTCCCGTACCGACGGGGTCGATTCCCGTACCACCGGCGGTGGTTGCCGTGCCGTCGGTCGTACCGGCCGTGGTGTTCTGGGAGGTTGCCGCGCCGTCGTCCGAACCGGCCGTGGTGTTGCCGTTGGTCGTCGTACTCATCACGCACCGCCCCCGATCAGGGCGGCGGCTTTCTCGCCGACCATGAGCACCCCGATCATGGGGTTCACGGCGGGCATGGTCGGGAAGACGGAGGCGTCGGCGATCCGGATGCCGTCGAGGCCGCGGACGCGCAGTTCGGGGTCCACCACCGCGAGTTCGTCCGAGAGCTCGCCCATCCGGCAGGTGCCCGCCGGGTGGTACACGGTGTGCGCGACCTGCCGTGCGTACGCGCCGAGTTCCTCGTCGTCCGTGATGCCGGGGCCGGGGCACACCTCGCGCTTGAGCCAGCCGGCGAGCGGCTCGGCCTTGGCTATCTCACGGGCGATCTTGATGCCGTCGACGAGGGTACGACCGTCGTAGTCGTCCTCGTCCGTGAAGTACCGGAAATCCAGGGCGGGTTTGACGACGGGGTCGGCGCTGGTCAGGTAGAGGCGGCCGCGGCTGCGGGGCTTGGGGATGTTGGGGGTCATCGAGACGCCGTGCGCTGGGCGTTCGTAGCCGAGGCGCTCGGGGTTGTCCGTGAAGGGGATCTGGTAGAAGTGGAACATCAGGTCGGGGCCCTGGTGTTCGGGATCGCGGCGTACGAACAGGCCCGCGTCGGAGTCCATCGCGGAGTTCTCCGGGATCGGCCCGTTCGTCTCCCAGACGATCACCGACTCGGGGTGGTCGAGCAGGTTCTCGCCGACGCCCGGCAGATCGTGCACGACGGGGATGTCCAGCTCCTCCAGGTCACCGGCGGGTCCGATGCCGGAGTGCAGCAGCAGACGCGGCGAGTCGACGGCGCCGGCGCACAGCAGCACCTCGTTCCTCGCCCTGACGAGGACCTCTTCGCCGTCCTTCGCCCGGACGCGGACGCCCGTGACCCGGGTGCCGTCCAGTTCCAGCTTGTACGCCCAGGTCTCCAGCAGGAGCGTCAGGTTGGGGCGCTCGTCCATCACCGGGTGCAGGTACGCCACCGAGGCGCTCGACCGCTTGTTGCTCTCCGGGTGGTACGCGAGGTCGAAGAAGCCGACGCCCTCGGTGAACGGTTGCCGGTTGAAGCCCTCGACGCGCGGTACGTCGAGCGCGGACTGCGCGGCGTCCACGAAGTCCCGCGCGATCGCGTTCCGGTCCTTCTCGTCGACCGGGACGATGTTGTTGAGGAGCCGCGTGTAGTACGCCTCCATCGGCACCGCGCCCCAGCCCTTGGCGCCGGCCGCCTCCCACTCGTCCCAGTCCGACGGCAGCGGTTTGAACGCGATCAGCGTGTTGTGCGACGAACAGCCGCCGAGCACCCGGGCCCGGCTGTGCCGGATGTGCGAGTTGCCGCGCGGCTGCTCGGTGGTCGGGTAGTCGTAGTCGAGCTCCCCGCCGAGCAGGCCCATCCAGCGGCGCAGGGTGAGGACGTCGTCGCGGCCGACGTCGCTGGGGCCGCCCTCGATGACGGCGACGGTGACGTCCGGGTTCTCGGTGAGGCGGGATGCGATCACGGAGCCCGCCGTGCCGCCGCCGATGACGACGTAGTCGTACGTGTTCTCGTGCTGGGACATGAAGGGTGCTCCAAGGTGCCTTGTGCGGTGGGGGGTTGGGAAGAGGGACGGGTACTGGGGGCCTGCGGACTGCGGACTACGACAGGTCCGGCCCTTCGGGGCGAAGCCCACGCCTTCGGAGTCGGCCTGCGGACCGGCTCCGGCTCCGGCTCCGTCTCCGTCTCCGGATCGGGATGGGGAGGGATCGGGATCTGCCGACGAACGGGTGCCGGGGTCGGCCGTGGAACGGTCGCCGAGGTCAGCCGGCGAACCAACGGACGGGCGCCGGGGCGAGGTTCTGGTAGATGTGCTTGGTCTCGCGGTACTCGGCGAGCCCGGCCGGGCCGAGTTCGCGTCCGACGCCGCTCCTGCCGAAGCCGCCCCACTCCGCCTGCGGGAGGTAGGGGTGGAAGTCGTTGATCCAGACGGTGCCGTGGCGCAGCCGGCCGGCGACACGACGGGCGCGGCCGGCGTCGGCGGTCCAGACGGCGCCCGCGAGACCGTACTCGGTGTCGTTGGCGAGGGCGACGGCCTCGTCCTCGGTGGCGAACGTCTCCACGGTCAGGACGGGCCCGAAGACCTCCTCGCGGACGACGCGCATCCCGCGGTGGCACTGGTCGAGGACGGTCGGCTCGTAGAAGTACCCGTTGGCGGGCCGGACTTCGGACGGCTCGGGCCGCTTGCCGCCGGCGCGCAGCACCGCGCCCTCGGCCAGCGCGGAGGCGACGTACGCCTCGGTCTTCTCGCGCTGCTGCTCGGAGACGAGCGGTCCGCACTCGACGCCGTCCTCGGTGCCGCGGCCGAGCCGGATCGCGCTTGCCCTGCGGGCGAGTTCGGCGACGAAGCGCTCGCGCACGGACTCCTCGACGATGAGCCGTGAACCGGCCGAGCACACCTGACCGCTGTGGATGAAGGCGGCGTTGAGGGCCTGGTCGACGGCGGTGTCGAAACCCTCCTCGGTGGCGCAGGCGTCGGCGAACACGACGTTGGGGTTCTTGCCGCCGAGTTCGAGCGCGACCTTCTTGACCGTCACCGCTGCGGCGCGTGCCACCTTCGTACCGCTGGCGAGGCCGCCCGTGAAGGAGACGAGGTCGACGTCGGGGTGTTCGGCGAGGCGGGCGCCCACGGTGTGTCCGGGGCCCGTGACGAGGCCCGCGACACCGGCGGGCAGCCCCGCCTCGGCCAGCAGGCCGAGCAGCGCGACGGTGGTCAGCGGGGTGATCTCGCTCGGCTTGACCACGAAGGTGTTGCCGGCGGCCAGGGCGGGCGCGATCTTCCAACTGGCCTGCAGGAGCGGATAGTTCCAGGGCGTGATCAGCGCGCACACACCGACGGGCTCGTGCACGACGACACTGTGGATGTCGGACGACCCGGCGTCCACCACGCGTCCGCCGCCCTCCCCCACCACGAGGTCGGCGAAGTAACGGAAGGCGTCGGCGACGCAGTCGATGTCGACGCGCCCCTCCTCCAGGGTCTTGCCCGCGTCACGGCTTTCGAGCAGCCCGAGCTCCTCGCGGTCCCGGACGAGAAGGTCGGCGACGCGGCGCAGCAGGGCGGCGCGCTCGGCGACGGGTGTGCGCGGCCAAGGGCCCTCGTCGAAGGCGCCGCGGGCGATCGCGACCGCGAGATCCGTGTCCTTGCCGTCACCCTCCGCGACCACGGCGAACGGCTTGGCATCGGCGGGGTCGAGGATCTCGCGCGTGGCCCCGGAGAGCGCGGCGCGCCACTCGCCGCCCACGTGGATGGTCTGTTCTGCCTGCTGTCCAGCCATGATCGGTGTTGCCTTCCGTTCCTGTTCGATGCCCCCGCGTCACACGCGTGTCACTCCTGGGAGCCGTGAGCACCTGCCCCCCGACCCCGGATGCATGCACAATCCGTCACCGAAAGTGCGCCGGGTCACGGAAAAATCCCCCGAAACACGACCAGACCGATCGATGGATACCGATGGACAGCTCTGTTTCCTTTGACTAAAGTCAAAGAAATATGGAGCCAGTGTCAGCGGACCAGGTGACGATGCTGCGGCGGTTCAACCGCTACTTCACGCGGCGCATCGGAGTTCTCGACGACCACTACCTCGGCCAGGACCGCCCCCTCGGCGAGGCCCGGCTGCTGTTCGAGATCGGCGACACGGGAGCGTCCCTGCGGGAACTCCGGGCCCGGCTCGGCCTGGACGCCGGGTACTTGAGCCGGATGGTGCGGGCCCTGGAGGCACAGGATCTTGTCCGGGTGAGGGTCCATTCCGGCGACAGCAGACTGCGGGTCGCCGAGCTCACGGCCGCCGGACAGGCCGAGGTGAAGGAGCAGAACCGGCTGGCCGACGGACTGGCCGAGGGTCTTCTCAGCGGCCTCGCCGCTCCCCGGCGCGCGGAACTGACCGCTGCTCTCGACACGGCCCACCGGCTGCTCCGGCTCGCCGCGATCACCGTCGAGACCGTCGACGGCGCCTCCCCCGACGCCCGCGCCTGCCTCGCCGCGTACGCGGCGGACATCGACGAGCGGTTCCCCGAGGGCTTCGACCCCGGATCCCTCGTCCGGCCCCACGAGGTGTCGGGCGAGGCGGGCGCCTTCCTCGTCGCCTACGAGGAGAGCCGCCCCGTGGGCTGCGGCGCGCTGCGCCGGCTCGCGCCCCACGTGGGCGAGATCCGCCATGTGTGGGTGCACCCCGGCGCCCGTCGGCTCGGCCTCGGACGCCGCATCCTCGACGGCCTCGAACAGCGGGCCACCGAGCGCGACTTCACGGTCGTACGGCTCGACACGCACGCCGTGCTCACCGAGGCCCAGGCCATGTACCGGGCGTGCGGATACGCGGAGATCCCGCGGTACGACGACAACGTGTACGCGGCGCACTGGTTCGAGAAGCGGCTGCCCGGCGCCGGGGCGAAGAAGCCGCCCGGACGCTAGGTGCCGCTCGTGCAGGCGAACCCGGTCGGACAGAAGGAGTTGACGGCCGTCGTGAGCTGCTCGGTCATGTCCGCGCCCGCCGGACCGCTCGCGATGATGGCGTACGGCGTGCCGTCGGCGGCCTGGAAGCGGTGGTCGAGGGTCTGGGTGGGTCCGTACTGCTTGCTGTCGTAGCGGTAGCTGAACTCCGTCCAGTCCGCGCCTGTCCGCCGGTCGAGGTACTGGTAGCCCTTGAACCCCTCCGCGATGTCCTGGGCCTGGGCCGAGGACTCCGTCACGGAGATCTCCTTGACCTCGAACACCATGAGCCGGCGGTTGCCACCGGGGGCCGTGTAGGTGACGACGGGCGCCAGCTTGCCCTGCGTCTCGTCGCGCGCCCAGCCGTCCGGCACGTCCACGGTGTAGCCGAGCGGATCGACCGCCCGGCTGTACCCGGGGGCCGGCTCCGGCTCCGGGGCGGTCGTCCCGGATGGATCGGCGTAGACGCCCTCGCTGCCGGCGGTGTTCAGGGCGTCCGGGGTGTCCGAGGTCGCGCCGGGCCGCGTCGCCGTGACGGTCACCGCGGGACCGGCCGGGCTCGCACCCGTGTGCCGCGGCTGGTCGTCCCTGGTCAGCGCCCACAGCCCGCCGCCCACGCCACCCGCCAGAACGGCCACGGCCACGATCACCAGAAGCAGTCGCCGCGAGTCACCGGACCCGCGCCCCTGACCGCCCCCGGTCGGCGCGCCACCCCCGGGCCACGACGGGGACTGCGCGTTCGGGTGCGTGTTCGGGTGCGACCAGGACTGGGGCGGCTGCGGCTGCTGCTGGGGCCATTGATGGTGCTGCGGTTGCTGCGGCTGCTGTGTCGGTGGCGGGAGTGGCTGCGGTGGTGCGGAGGCAGCGGGCGGACAGGGATCGGGCCGCGGCGGACCCGCCTGGGTGGCCGCCGCCCACCACTGCTGCTCCCCGTCCGGCGGCACCCCGCCGGCGTCGGCACCGTCCTGAACTCCACCGCCGTCGGTCCGGCCCGTACCGTCGTCGACCCATTGCCGACGGTCCGCGTCCCATCGCTGCGCCATTCCGTCACCCCCGCTCCCCGTCGTCGGCCGCGCCCGGCGGCCCGATCTCCGGCGCTGTCATCTCCGGACCTCTGCCGCGCCCCTGTTCCCCCGGCGGACCGTACGTGACGACGATAGTGAGGATTCCGCCTGCCGCACCCCTCTTTATGGCGACAAAGCACATACGTTCGCTACGTACTTTCCGTACGCATCACAGGCTCCCGCCTGGCGAACGCGACGATGCCCGGGTGGTGATCACCACCCGGGCATCGTGCGTACTACGGCGGACCCGAGCCGGACCGATCAGCTCGGCTCAGCCCGGTTCGCGTCGGATCAGATCAGGCCGAGGCCGCGGACCGCCTCGCGCTCCTCCTCGAGCTCCTTCACGGAGGCGTCGATGCGGGAGCGGGAGAACTCGTTGATGTCCAGGCCCTGGACGATCTCGTACCGGCCGTCCTTCGTGGTGACGGGGAAGGAGGAGATGAGGCCCTCCGGCACACCGTACGAACCGTCCGACGGGATACCCATGGAGGTCCAGTCGCCGTCGGCCGTGCCGTTGACCCAGGTGTACACGTGGTCGATGGCGGCGTTGGCGGCCGAGGCGGCCGAGGACGCGCCACGGGCCTCGATGATCGCGGCACCACGCTTGGCGACGGTCGGGATGAACTCCTCGGCGAGCCACTTCTCGTCGTTGACGACCTCGGCGGCGTTCTTGCCGCCGACGGAGGCGTGGAAGATGTCGGGGTACTGGGTGGCGGAGTGGTTGCCCCAGATGGTCAGACGCTTGATGTCGGCGACCGTGGTGCCCGTCTTCTTCGCGAGCTGGGTCAGCGCGCGGTTGTGGTCCAGGCGGGTCATCGCGGTGAAGCGCTCGGCGGGTACGTCCGGAGCGGCGGCCTGGGCGATCAGCGCGTTGGTGTTCGCCGGGTTGCCGACGACCAGGATCTTGACGTCGTCCGCGGCGTTGTCGTTGATGGCCTTGCCCTGCGGCTTGAAGATGCCGCCGTTGGCCTGGAGCAGGTCGCCGCGCTCCATGCCCTTCGTGCGGGGGCGGGCGCCGACGAGCAGACCGACGTTGGTGCCGTCGAAGGCGACGTTCGGGTCGTCCGTGATGTCGATGCCCTGAAGCAGCGGGAAGGCGCAGTCGTCGAGCTCCATGGCGGTGCCCTCGGCGGCCTTCAGCGCCGGCGTGATCTCCAGGAGGCGCAGCTTGACCGGCACGTCCGCGCCGAGCAACTGGCCGGAGGCGATGCGGAAGAGCAGGGCGTAACCGATCTGGCCGGCCGCGCCGGTGACGGTGACGTTCACGGGAGTGCGGGTCATGGCGTTCTCCGTATGACAGCAGGCGGTGGGGCGTCCCTGCCCCGGGTGCAGGATCATCCCCTGCAACCACCGCAATGATCGATCAAAGACTCCGATGATCGATCTCTCGGCGTCAAGAGAGATCCGCCGTCAGGCTATCGCGCATCCGGGACCACGGACGTCCGGGTCCGTGTGGCCCACCCCACAGATCCCCCGCAAATCCCTTTAAGAAGGCGGCCGCCGGGCTCGGGAGAGGGTGAACTCGGCGACCGCCAAAGGGGGTACCGGGGGCCACGGGAAGGGATCTCCCCCTCCCCGAAAGCACCGGATCCCGTGGGGGTACGGTCCGCCTGCCCCGTCCTGACGAACTCAATCCCCCCTCCCAAGAATTTCTCCGCCCGCCCCAACAGCCGCCCCTCATCCGCGCGGGAGGGATGACACCCAAGCCACGATGCGCCCGCAGCCGTCGACGCACGGAAGGGGCCGTGCCGGTACATCACATGCCCGTCGCTTACGTCCGGATCGAGCAGCGGCTCCCTCGGAAACCCACGTCTGATCCAACGGCGACGGGTGGATGTACCGGCACGGCCCCGACCCACAACGAACCCGCACCCTGACGCGAGCGCAAGCGACCCCGCGCCCGCACCCGGAACGCGAGCGCAAGCGACCCCCCTACTTCGTGCAGCCCTTCTGACCGGACTTCAGCGTTGCGCAAGCCGTCGCGTCACCGGCGTCCTTCACCGCGACCATCGGCGTGTACGCATCCGCGTCCGCGTCCACGACACCCGTCTGCTTCGCCGCCGCCCCCGACGACACGTCGACCCGGTCACCAGCCGCAGCCTGCGTGATACGCGCCCACGCCGCCCCGCACGTCTTGCTGTACCGCACCTCCACCAGCGTCGTGCCCACCGTCACGCTGGTCGTGGTCTTGGCCAGTTCACCGCCGCAGCCCATGTTCTCGGGGTCCTTCCCGGTGCACGCGGCCCCGCTGCACTTCACCCCGGGCGGCAGATCGGGCTGCGCGCTGGCGGAGGTCGCGGGCGTCTTCGGCGTACCGCCCGCACTCTTCTCCTCCCCGCCCCGCGTGAGGTAGACGGCGGCCGCGACGACGACCAGCGCACCCACGACCCCGGCGAGGAACATCGTCAGCCGCCGCTTGCGCCGCGCCCTGTCCTCCCCCGACCCGGCAGCGACGGGCCGAGCGTCCTCCGGCGGCGGCCCCCCGGCCGTACGAGCCGGGCCCACGGGCGCCACCGGACCGAACTGCCCGCCTCCGTCGGACGGCGACGCGACAACCCCCCAACTGCCACCGGCAGCACGCCCTGTCCCACCGACCGAAGTGCCGGAAGCCCCACCGGAACCGGACGGCGACCCCACGGACGGCACCCCCCCGGACGACGACGGTCCCCCGTACGACACCCTGCCCCCGTCCCGCCCGGACGGCTGCAACGGCACCGCCGGCGGCACCGCCGGCGGCGCCGCCGGCGCGATCCCCGTCGCTCCCGCGATCCCGGGCGCGGCGGTCGCGCTGCCGCTCCTGCGGGCCGACTGCTGCGGCCCGCCGCTCCCCTTCGCCGAAGACGGCGGCCCGAACTCCCCCAGCGCGGCCCGCGCCTGGGATATCCGTATCGCCTCCATCGTCATGTCGTGGCGCATCTCCGAACGGCTCCAGGCACGCTCGGCCAGCTCCCACATGGTCGTCAGATGCACGGGACTGGTCCCGGTCACCTCGGCCAGCGCGACGATCGCGCCCTTGGGCGCGAGCAGCCGGCCGTTCAGGTACCGCTCCCAGGATGTCTTGCTGTAGCCCGTGCGGTCGGCCACGGCGGCGATGCTCAGCCCGCTCCGGTCGACGAGCCGTCGCAGTTGGCTGGCGAACTCCCTGACCTGCGGATCGAGTTCCTCCGGCAAGGCCTTCCAACGAGGCATTCTTTCCCCCTCTTCCCCCCGTACGTGCACAACTGTTTCCCCGCGTATGGCTCCCCGAGCTCGCGGTTCCGCGTGAGCAGGGGGGTGTCCCTGTCTCCGGCAAGTCCCCGTTCTGGCTACCCACAGGGATGCGTTCGGTCAGGATCTCAGTTCCCGGGATGGGGGCGCACGGGAGCTTTTGAGCCGGGGCGTGCACCGTTGCACGCCCGCCGGGCCACGGTCCAGTGTTCCACCGGCATCGCGTACGACCGGTCGAACCCCCGCCCTTCGCACGGGACGTCCCGTACCGTCCCGATTGGCCACGTTAGCCCGACTGTCGTAATAGATCGGTGTACATCCCTGAACTTGTCAAGACATCGACACAACGAGAACACACAAGTGCCCCCAGACACCACAGAAACCGTCGGCTCGCTCACCCGTGACCGCCGCCCGGGAAGCGCGTCGCGCCGGCCGTCGACCGCGGCAGCGACCCAGGCACCGACCGCGGCACCGGCGAGGCGCCAAGCCCTGAACGACCGCCCAGAGGGCCGGAATCGGGCGGTTCCCGTCGCACGGCGCGCACACCGTACCGGAATGGCTACTTCCATGCCACAGCGGACCGCCGGCTGTTGAACAGCCCGTTCCCGTGCACAAGGGTTGACCCCGGGCGGAAGTTTCGCCCGAGCGCGGCCCGTCCTTGACTCGGGGGAGAGGACGGGCCGCCGCCGCACCCGGACGGGGAGACAGAACGGCCCGTTCCTCCCAGGGGAGAAACGGGCCGTCGGCACGCGCAGGCCGGCCGGCCCGTACGCGTAAGCCGTCCGCGGTTCAGCGCACCGTGAAGTGCAACGTGTCGTCGAGGAACGGGATCTCCAGCAACGGGTGGGGCTGGGCCATCATCGCGAGCAGCACGATGGCGACGCCCAGGACGCCGTACGTGAGCATGTCCGTGAAGCGGGAGCGGACCGCGAGCATGCCCACGCTGGGCAGCATCCAGCGCATCACGGCACCCGCGAGCAGCGCGGCGCCGATCAGGACGGTGCCGACGCGGACCACGTCGAGCGCGGTGAGCAGCAGGCCGAGCGCGACGGCCGACAGCACGGTGAGAATGGGCCACTGCCGCGCGGGCGCCGGGGCGTCCCCGGGCGCGGCCCGGCCGCCGCCTTCGGGCCGTGCCGTGTCCCGGGTGAACAGCGGGAAGCGCCGCGTGGCGCGCTGCGGCTTCCCTTCGGCGTCGGGCGCGCTGATGGCATCCCGTGCCGCCGTCCCCGGCTCGGTCTCGGACGCGGTCCCGGTCTTCACTTCGGCCTCTGTCCCCGTCTCGGTCGCAGCCTCGGACTCAATCTCCATCTCGGACTTGGACTTCGCCTTGGACCTGGACTCGTTTCGCGTGCCGCGCGCCGCGCCGTCCCCGGACCGCTGGGTATTTCCGTCAGCCGACACTGCGCTCCGCCGCCTCCACCACGTTGACGAGCAGCTGGGCGCGGGTCATCGGGCCGACACCGCCCGGGTTCGGGGAGATCCAGGCGGCGACCTCGGCGACGTCCGGGTGGACGTCGCCGACGATCTTGCCCTCGGCGCTGCGCGAGACACCGACGTCGAGGACGGCGGCGCCCGGCTTCACGTCCTCGGCCCGGATGAGGTGAGCGGAGCCCGCGGCGGCGATGATGATGTCGGCGCGCTTGAGGTGCGCGGAGAGGTCACGGGTACCGGTGTGGCACTGGGTGACCGTGGCGTTCTCGCTGCGCCGCGTCAGCAGCAGCGGCATCGGGCGTCCGATGGTCACACCGCGGCCGACGACCACGACCTCGGCGCCCTTGATCTCCACGCCGTAGCGGCGCAAGAGCGTGAGAACGCCGTTGGGGGTGCAGGGCAGCGGGGCGGGCTCGTTGAGGACGAGACGCCCGAGGTTCATGGGGTGCAGGCCGTCCGCGTCCTTGTCGGGGTCCATCAGTTCCAGGATGCGGTTCTCGTCGATGCCCTTGGGGAGCGGCAGCTGGACGATGTAGCCGGTGCAGGCGGGGTCCTCGTTCAACTCGCGGACCACCGCCTCGATCTCCTCCTGCGTGGCGGTCGCGGGCAGTTCGCGCTGGATGGACGCGATACCGACCTGGGCGCAGTCGCGGTGCTTGCCCGCGACGTACTTCTGGCTGCCGGGGTCTTCCCCGACCAGGACCGTCCCGAGGCCGGGCGTGACGCCCTTCTCCTTCAGGGCCGCCACGCGGACGGTCAGGTCGGACTTGATCGCGGCTGCGGTGGCCTTGCCATCGAGAATCTGGGCGGTCATGGCCCCCATCCTCCCGGATGACCCGGTCCTGGTTCCAATCCGGGGCCGCGGCGGCCCTCCGGCGCCCGATTCGCTCGTATCCCGCCATGATCACTGATGTTGCACTTGCACAACACATAGGGAATGGAGCTGGACAAGTAAGAGTCTGCTAAAGAACGATGAGCACACAGTGTCGCGGGCAGTACCGGGGGGACGGACCGCTCTGTAGAAATTCCTCCGAACCGTGCCGCGCGTCGTCCCCGCACCAGGCAACGGAGGAAACCCGCCATGAGTTTCGGCGACCCGAACAACCCCTACGGCCCGCCGCCGCAGCAGCCTCCCGCCGCACCGCCGACGGCTCCCGGCTACGGATACCCGCAGGCCCCTCCCGGCGTACCCCCGCAGGGCTACGGCTACCCGCAGCAGCCCGCGTTCCCCGGCTACCCGGGCGGCAACATGATGCCGCAGACCATGCCGGGCCTGATGACCACCGCCCGCGTGCTGCTCTACATCGTCGCCGGCGTGCAGATCCTCATCGGCATCTTCGCCATCTTCGGCGCCGCCACCATCAACGACGCGTCCAACGCGGGCGAGGACGCCTTCGGCAACAACGGCTTCTCCGACCTCGGCCACGACTCCGCCGGCATCATCCTCGTGATCGCGCTGCTCTTCCTCGCCCTCGCGGGCCTGTCGATCACGCTGGGGGTCAAGTTCACCAGAGGCGGGCAGGGCGTCCGCATCACCACCATGATCTACGGCATCCTGGGGTCCCTGTTCGGCGTCCTCGTCCTGATCTCCGCGGCGAACGCCAACTCCACCGCCGCCCTCGTATGGGCGCTGCTGTGGATCGGTTTCGGCGGCATCATGGCGGCGGCGATGATCGTGCCGTCCGGCGTCGCCTGGTTCAACCGCCCGCGCTACTGAGCGGACCGTCCGCACGGCGGAACCGTTCGCGCCGGCGAGCCGTTCACGCTGATCACATCAAGGGCCGTGTCTCACCCCGTACGAGGGGAGACACGGCCCTGGTGCTTTCCCGCCCGCGCCGAGCCCGTACGGGGACGGACTGGGCGCGGGTCCATGCTCAGTGGAAGAAGTGCCGCGTCCCGGTGAAGTACATCGTGACGCCTGCCTTCTTCGCGGCCTCCACGACCAGCTCGTCGCGGACCGAACCGCCGGGCTGGACCACGGCCTTGACGCCCGCGTCGGCGAGGATCTCCAGGCCGTCGGGGAACGGGAAGAACGCGTCCGAGGCGGCGTAGGAGCCACGGGCGCGCTCGGCGCCGGCCCGCTCGACCGCGAGCTTCGCGGAGTCGACGCGGTTGACCTGTCCCATGCCGACGCCGACCGAGGCGCCGTCCTTGGCGAGCAGGATCGCGTTGGACTTCACGGCACGGCAGGCGCGCCACGCGAAGGCCAGCTCGTCGAGCTCGCCCTCGCTGAGGGCGTCACCGGTCGCCAGGGTCCAGCTCGCCGGGTTGTCGCCGGGGGCCTGGAGGCGGTCGGTGACCTGGAGCAGCGCGCCGCCGTCGACGGGCTTGATCTCGACGCTCCCGGCCGGGGCCCGGTGGGCCCGCAGCACGCGGATGTTCTTCTTCTTGGTGAGGGCTTCGAGGGCGCCGTCCTCGTACTCGGGCGCGACGATGACCTCGGTGAAGATCTCCGCGACCTGCTCGGCCATCTCCTTGGTGACCGGGCGGTTGACCGCGATCACACCGCCGAACGCGGACAGCGGGTCACAGGCGTGCGCCTTGCGGTGCGCCTCGGCGACGTTCGACGCGACCGCGATCCCGCACGGGTTGGCGTGCTTGATGATCGCGACGCAGGGGTCCTCGTGGTCGTACGCGGCACGGCGCGCGGCATCCGTGTCCGTGTAGTTGTTGTACGACATCTCCTTGCCGTGCAGCTGCTCGGCCTCGGCGAGACCGCCCGTGCCGGAGGTGTAGAGGGCGGCGGGCTGGTGCGGGTTCTCGCCGTAGCGAAGGGTGTGCGCGCGCTCCCAGGTGGCCCCGAGGAAGTCGGGGAACTGCGAGTCGTCGACCGGCGCGTACGAGGAGGCGAACCAGGAGGCGACGGCGACGTCGTACGCGGCCGTGTGCTGGAAGGCCTCGGCGGCGAGCCGCTTGCGGGTGCGCAGGTCGAAGCCGCCGCCCTGGACGGCGTCGAGGACGTCGCCGTACCGGTCGGGGCTGGTGACGACGGCGACGGAGGGGTGGTTCTTGGCGGCCGCGCGCACCATCGAGGGACCGCCGATGTCGATCTGCTCGACACACTCGTCGGGGGTCGCCCCGGACTCGACCGTCTCCCGGAACGGGTAGAGGTTGACGACGACGAGGTCGAACGGCTCGACGCCGAGCTCGGCGAGCTGCTGCCGGTGGCTCTCCAGGCGCAGATCGGCGAGGATCCCGGCGTGGACCTTCGGGTGCAGGGTCTTGACGCGGCCGTCCAGGCACTCGGGGAAGCCGGTCAGCTCCTCCACCTTGGTGACGGGCACACCGGCCGCGGCGATCTTCGCGGCGGTGGAACCGGTGGAGACGAGCTCGACGCCGGCCGCGTGCAGCCCGCGGGCCAGCTCCTCGAGACCGGTCTTGTCGTACACGCTGACGAGCGCGCGCCGGATGACCCGCTTGGTGCCCTCGGTGCTCTCGGCCGTGACTGTGCTCTCGGCGGTCACTGGATAACTACCTTTCGTCCCTCAATGCGATAGCCGTTGCGGGCGAGCCGCCCCACGACATCGACGAGCAGCCTTCGCTCGACTTCCTTGATGCGCTCATGCAGAGCGCTCTCGTCGTCCTCGTTGCGGACCTCGACCACGCCCTGAGCGATGATCGGTCCGGTGTCGACGCCGTCGTCGACGAAGTGGACGGTGCAGCCGGTGACCCGGGCTCCGTACGCGAGCGCGTCACGGACACCGTGGGCGCCGGGAAAACTGGGGAGCAGCGCGGGATGGGTGTTGACGAACCGTCCGCCGAACCGGGCGAGGAATTCCTTCCCCACGATCTTCATGAACCCGGCGGACACGACGAGATCGGGCTCGTACGCGGCGGTCGCCTCGGCGAGCGCGTGGTCCCACTCGTCCCGGCTGCCGAAGTCCTTGACCTTGCACACGAAGGTCGGGAGCCCGGCGCGCTCGGCCCGCGCGAGCCCCTCGATGCCGTCCCGGTCGGCGCCGACGGCCACGATCTCGGCACCGTAGGCCGCTGAGCCCGCCTCCGCGATGGCGTCGAGCAGTGCCTGCAGATTCGTACCTGATCCGGAGACCAGCACGACGAGGCGCTTGGCCTTGGCCACGACGGGGCCCTTTCTCGGGGGAGCGTTTGTACGGTCGTACGAATGCTTCGCGCCCCGGGATACGGGGAAGTCTACGAAGCGGCCGACCGTCAGCAACGATACCGGCACACCGGGCGGCCCCCACGGGACGGGGGCGAGGCCGGAAGGTAGCGTCTGGGGGAGGATCCCACCCGGGAACACCGTCCGGCAGGGGAACGCCCTGTGCACGCGGGACGTTGACCTGGGACGAGGACGAACGCTCGGGGCACGCCCCGGCACCACCTGTGGCGCGGGCGCCGGAGACATCCGGAGCGCGTGTCCGGGGGTACGAAGCTCGGGGCGCGAGTCCGGAGTGCGAAGCTCGGGGCGTCAGTCCGGGGCGGACCGACCCGAGGCGTCAGCCCGGGAGGACCGGCTCGGGGCGCGCGTCGCGAGCGCGAAGCTGTGTGGACACGCCGCCTGCCAGAACCACCAAGGGGAAGACGCTCACCTGATGCCGGACCGCAGTCTCCGACTCCCTCCGCTCCTGCTGCGCGAGCGGCGCTCTTCGTCCACCCCGCCGAGGTCGGACGGGGACGGCTCCACAGGCGAGCCCGGCTCCGCGGACGGGAACGGCGGCGGCTCGACAGGTGGAAGCGGCGGCCCCTCCGGCGAGCGCGGACCCGACGCGCCCGACGCGTCCGGGCCGTCCGCTCCCGCGAACCCGGACGACAATCCGTTCGCGCCGCCGCCGGAGGGGACACCCGACCGGCCGTGGCAGCCGCGCGGACACGGCCAGGGCAACGGCCAGGACTCGGGCGAGAACGGCGAGGGCGAACCATCCGGTCCCGGGTACACCCCCTGGGGCAGTCAGTGGAGCGACCGGCAGCCCGGCCCCTCCAACGGCGGCGGTTTCGGCGACCGGCCCGGTGCGCCGAAGGGCGAGGGCGGTCCCGAAGGGCCCGGCGGCGGCTCCAACGGGGGTATGCGCTGGGACCCGACGGACCCGGCCCAGCGCCGCGCCCGTTTCGCCCTGCTCTCCGGCATGTGGGCGTTCTTCTTCGCCCTCTTCAGCTGGCCGTACGTGGCGCTGCTGCTCGGCGCGCTCGCCCTGTACTGGGGCAGCAGCGCGCTCCGCGCGAAGGCGCGCACGCCGGACCCGGACGCCCCGGCGCCCGATCCGAACGTCCGCCCCCAGACGACCGCCGCGGTGAGCGGCCTCGTCACCGCGTCGCTGGCCATCGTGATCGTCGCCGCGACCTTCACCGCCCAGCTCGTCTACAGCGACTACTACTCCTGCACGAACGACGCGCTGACGACCGCCGCGAAGAAGTCCTGCAACGACCTTCTCCCGTCGGAGCTGCGCGGGGTGCTGGGCACCGACAACTGACGCCGCGCCTCCTGCCGGGGACTCCCCCCGACAGGAGGCCACTTCCCCCGCCCCTCCTCTCAGGGCCCGGCCGGAACCCGCCAGGGTGAGGTCCGACCCGAAGCGGAGGGGCGAGGTTTCTCCCCGGACCGCCTCGACCCCGGAGGTCGGGTGGCCCGGCACGGGTGGCCCGGCACGGGTGGCCCGGCACGGGTGGCCCGGCACGGGTGGCCCGGTCCTCCGGCCGATCGTCGGCCCGTTCCCCGTTCCCCCCGGACCGCCCTCAGCCTGCGTCCTCCACTCCTCCGGTCCGCCCCCGGTCCGGGTCCCCCGTGCCCCCCGTGCCCTCTGGGCTCTCCGGGTCCGCCGCCCCCGTGCCCTCTGGGACCTCCGGGTCAGCCGGGTCCGCCGGCCGGGTCGCCTTTCCCAGTGCCTCCCAGCGGTTCTCCCTCGACCTTTCTTCGTGCCAGGCGGCCGCTGCGACCTCCCCCGGCAGGGAGTCGTACGGCTCGTACGGGTCGTACGGTTCGAAGTCCTCGAGGACGGACTCCAGCACCTCGGGGTCGACCGCTCGCACCGCGGAGGACGGCAACGACGGTGACGTCGGCCTCGGCAGCGGCGTGACCCTCGGCTTCGGCGAGGTGTCTCCCACCCGGCGCGGCCTCCACAGGGGCATCCGCAGCCGGGGAATCCACCCGGCTCCGCGTGCGCCCGGGCGGGCTCCCGCACCCTTCGCTGCCATCGCCATGGCCATCGGAGTCGCCCCGCGCCCCCGGCCCGTCCACTCCCCCGCACCCACCGCGACGGGAATCCCGACGAGCGCCGTCCACACCGCCGCCGAGGGCCCCACCTGCCACCACACCGGCCCGAAGTGAGTCAGGGCGGCGACCCCGAGCGGCCCTCCGGCCAGCCCCGCGAGCACACCGAGCGCGATGCCGCAGCCTCCGGCCGCCAGCGAGACGACGGCCACCGTCCGCCCCAGCGACCAGGGCTCCTCCCTGCCCGGGTTCCCCCGCACGGCCCCCGCCCTCACCACGAACCACCCCACCGTCACTCCGGCGGCCACCGGCACCAGCCCGCTCAGCCAGTTCAGCGGCGTCCCGGACCCCGCGCCCGGCACCGCCGCGAGCAGCGGAAACGCCGGGAGCAGATCGGTCGGCGCGCGCGTCCCCGCAGCGGCCCCGGACAGCGGACCCGCGACATGACCGGCGCTCAGGACGACACCGGGCCCGAGCCCGTACGCAGCTCCCCAGACCGCCGCGTTCGGCACCAGGACCGCACACAGCAGCAGTACGGCGAACCGCCCCGACCACCCGCCGGTGAGCTGGACGAACGAGGCGCGAGCCGTGTCCCCGTGCCACACCAGCGACACCGCCACGAGCAACGCCCCGCCTCCGACGAGGGCCGCGACCCCGGCCGCCGCGGCCCGCGCCGCACCCCCGAGCACCCGGTCGTCGGCGGCGACGAGACGGCGTACGGCGAAGACGGGACGCACTCCGCTGAGAGGCAGAGCCTCCACGGCCCGCTTCCCCCAGACCGGCATCGGCCCCCACGGACGCCCGTACGCCGTCCAGACCCCCGCTCCCGCGGCGATCGCCGCGAGGAGCGGCAGGCAGATCACGGCCCAGGCCCAGGACGGGCGCAACGCGCCGCCCGAGGCGTACAGCGCGGCGGCCCAGCCGACGGACAGATAGCCGACCGTGACGCCGGCCCACGCCGTACGCGGCGACGCCCCCGACGTGACATCGGCCGCCTCGCGCGCCGCCCGGTGCAACAGCCACGCCGGGAGGACGAGCAGAAGAAGCGGCGTCACCCCCACCGGCATCGGAAGACCGGACAGGGTGTCCGTGCGGATCAACTCCACGCCGTGTGCGAGCAGCCAGAGCGCGGCGGCGACATGCAGCGCTCCGCCCGGCCCGCTGTCCGGGTACGGCGAGCTGATCCACAGCACCATGACGAGAACGGCGAACGAGCCGAGCCCGAGCCCCGCGGCGAGGGCGCCGCCCAGGAAGCCGGCGGCCAGTCCGGGTGATCGGTCGCGCAACCGGGTGAGCAGGGGTGACAACGAGAGCCTGCGGTCGGTGATTTGGGTCACGACCCTCATGCTCCCAACGACACGCGCTTTCTCGTCGTAACAGGCGAACCCTGGATGTGTCGCTCAATATGCAGTTATGTACTTTTTCGTACGAAGGGGCACCCTGTGGGATCCGACATGACACAGAGCCCCGCCACCCCGCTGCCGGCGCCCAAGGAGCGCCGCCGTCTGCGCGAGGACCAGTCGCTGACCCAGGCCGAGATGGCCACCCGACTCGGCGTCAGCCGGGCGACGGTGCGCTCGTGGGAGACGGGCCGTACGACGCCGCGCGGTCGCAAGCGGGAAGCGTACGTGAGGCTGCTCACCGCCGAGCCGACCCACACCCCGGCCGAGGTGAACGCCCGTCAGCAGGAGACCGCACCCGAGCTGGTGGGCGCGGGGGCCGGGCCGGCGTCGGCCCACAAGGCCCGGCCGGCCGACAGCCGGGAGCGGTCCACCGGGGACGGGGAATCCCGGGAATCCGCTCTCCCGGAGTCGTCACTGACGCCCGCTCAGGCCTTCGACGCGCTCTACGCGTTCTGCGCCCCCGCCCTCGTACGGCAGACCTATCTGCTGACCGGGCGGCGCGAGCTGGCCCGCGAGTCCGTGGAACGCGCGTTCCAACTGGCCTGGCACCGCTGGCCCGAGGTGGCCGTGGACCCGGACCCGGCCGGATGGGTGCGCGCGACGGCCTACGAGTACGCGCTCTCCCCCTGGCATCGGCTGCGTCCGCGCTACCGGCACCCGGAGGCACCGCCCGCCGGCGCCGCCGACCGCGCGCTGCTCGACGTACTCCTCGATCTGCCGCCCGTGTACCGGCGCACGCTGGTTCTGTACGACGGTGTGGGGCTCGGGCTGCCGGAGACCGCGGCCGAGACGGAGGCGAGCACCCCTGCGGCGGCCAACCGGGTGCTGCACGCGCGCGAGGCCGTCGCCGCTCGGCTGCCGGAGCTGGCGGTGCCTGAGGAGCTGCACTGGCGGCTCGCCGAGCTCGCGAGCTCGGAGCGGTTGCGCGCGGCGAAGCCCCGCACGGTCCGTTGGTACGGCGAGCGCCGCGCCCAGCAGTGGACCCGGGCGGCCATCGCCTTCACGGTCCTGCTCATCGGGGTGACCGCCCTGACGCTGCGCACGGCCCCGGACCACTACGAGGCTCCCCTCTCCCCGCCGGAGACCATCCACGGCCTGCCGCCCCGGGCCGCACCCGGCCCGCTCTCCGGGGCAGAGGTGAAGCTCCGGGCCAAGCTGAAGTCCCAGACGGTGAGCGGCCCCGAACGGCTGATCCCGGAGTTCCGCTGACGTCCGTACCGAAAAACGCCGGTGGGCCCACACCCCAAAAGGGTGCGGGCCCACCGGCATTCGGCCTAGCGGCAGCTCAGCCCGCGAGGATCTCGCGCGCGAGCTTCGCCGTCTCGGTCGGCGTCTTGCCCACCTTGACGCCGGCGGCCTCGAGGGCCTCCTTCTTCGCGGCGGCCGTGCCGGAGGAGCCGGAGACGATGGCGCCGGCGTGGCCCATGGTCTTGCCCTCGGGCGCGGTGAAGCCGGCGACGTAGCCGACGACCGGCTTCGTCACGTTCTTCGCGATGAAGTCCGCCGCACGCTCCTCGGCGTCGCCGCCGATCTCACCGATCATGACGATCAGGTCGGTGTCGGGGTCGGCCTCGAACGCGGCGAGCGCGTCGATGTGCGTCGTACCGATGACCGGGTCGCCACCGATGCCGACGGCGGACGAGAAGCCGATGTCACGGAGCTCGTACATCATCTGGTACGTCAGCGTGCCGGACTTCGAGACCAGGCCGATGCGGCCCGGCTTCGTGATGTCGCCCGGGATGATGCCGGCGTTGGACTGGCCCGGGGTGATGAGACCGGGGCAGTTCGGGCCGATGATGCGGGTCTTGTTGCCCTTCGACTTCGCGTACGCCCAGAAGGCGGCGGAGTCGTGGACGGCGATGCCCTCGGTGATGACGACCGCGAGGGGGATCTCCGCGTCGATCGCCTCGACGACGGCGGCCTTGGCGAAGGCCGGCGGCACGAAGAGGACGGACACGTTGGCGCCGGTCTTCTCCATGGCCTCGGCGACCGTGCCGAAGACGGGGATCTCATTGCCGTCGAAGTCGACGGACGTGCCCGCCTTGCGCGGGTTCACGCCACCGACGATGTTCGTGCCGTCGGACAGCATGAGCTTGGTGTGCTTCATGCCCGTGGCACCGGTCATGCCCTGGACGATGACCTTGCTGTCCTTGTTGAGGAAGATAGCCATGGCTGTTTAGTCCCTCTTCCTTACTTCGCAGCCGCGAGCTCGGCGGCCTTGTCGGCCGCGCCGTCCATGGTGTCCACACGCTGGACCAGCGGGTGGTTGGCGTCCGACAGGATCCTGCGACCCAGCTCGGCGTTGTTGCCGTCCAGACGCACGACCAGCGGCTTGGTGACTTCCTCGCCCTTGTCGGCGAGCAGCTGCAGCGCCTGGACGATGCCGTTGGCGACCTCGTCACAGGCGGTGATGCCACCGAAGACGTTGACGAAGACGGACTTGACGTCCGGGTCGCCGAGGATGATCTCCAGGCCGTTCGCCATGACCGCGGCGGAGGCGCCGCCGCCGATGTCGAGGAAGTTGGCGGGCTTCACGCCACCGTGGTTCTCACCGGCGTACGCGACGACGTCGAGGGTGCTCATGACGAGACCCGCGCCGTTGCCGATGATGCCGACCTCACCGTCGAGCTTGACGTAGTTGAGGTTCTTGGCCTTGGCGGCGGCCTCGAGCGGGTTGGCCGACTCCTTGTCCTCCAGCGCGGCGTGGTCCGGCTGACGGAACTCGGCGTTCTCGTCCAGCGACACCTTGCCGTCAAGGGCGATGACCTTGCCGGAGGCGACCTTGGCGAGCGGGTTCACCTCGACGAGGAGGGCGTCCTCCTTGATGAAGGTGTCCCACAGCGTCACCAGGATCTCGGCGACCTGCTCGGCCACCTCGGCCGGGAACTTCGCCTGGGCGACGATCTCGCGGGCCTTCTCGATCGACACGCCTTCGTTGGCGTCGACGGGCACCTTCGCGAGGGCGTCGGGGTTCTCCTCCGCGACGACCTCGATCTCCACGCCGCCCTGAACGGACGCCATGGCGAGGAAGGTGCGGTTCGTACGGTCGAGGAGGTACGAGACGTAGTACTCCTCGATGATCTCGGGCGCGGTCTCGGCGATCATCACCTTGTGGACCGTGTGGCCCTTGATGTCCATGCCGAGAATGTCCGTCGCGCGGGCGACGGCCTCGTCCGGGGTGGCGGCGAGCTTGACGCCGCCGGCCTTGCCGCGGCCACCGACCTTCACCTGGGCCTTGACGACGGACTTGCCGCCAAGACGCTCGGTCGCCTCGCGGGCTGCCTCAGGCGTGTCAATGACTTCACCGGCCAGCACCGGTACACCGTGCTTGGCGAAGAGGTCCCTCGCCTGGTACTCGAACAGGTCCACGCGCGTCCGTCCCTATCAGTGATCTCGCGGTTCGTTGGATGCGTGGGCGTGCCGCGAAGGGCAACGTGACGTCCGCTGTCACAAGGGTGGCGCACACGATGTCCGAGCGCGCGGCATGTCCGTCTCGCAGGTTATCGCCGTGGGGCACGGGACCCTAAATCGCAGGTCACACCTCAGCGGTGATACCTGTCACAGATCGTGCCCGGACAGGGCCTCACCAGGCTGGGGTTTGCCTGGTGAGGCCCCTCGAACAGCCCCGAAGGGCGCCCAGGGCGGGTGGTCCACACCCCAATGGGGACCACCCCGCCCTTCCGCAGGGGTCCGGCCGGACGGGTCCGATGGCTTTCGGCCGTCCGGGGCCATGCCCCACGGAAGTCGATCATCCGCCGCACGACGATTCCGAGCGCGGGCGTGTCCCACGGCGTCACCGCGTGTGCCGTGCGCCGCCGCACATGACGCGCCCCATCCCGTACATGCCGTACACGCCGTACGAGGTGTACGTGCTGTACGGGTGCCGTGCCGGGCGGGAGAGTGCTCGGGGTGCGCGGCGGACGGGGTGCGGGGTGCGGCCCGCGGGCTTGCGGCCGGCGGGCCCCGGGCTTCGACACGCCGCTCGGCGCCTGCGCCCGGCGCTCCTCGCCGGAGCGGTGGCCCGACAGCCCGCACGACCGGGCCGAGCTGTGCAGGGGAAATTCGCCTATCCAGGGAAAACGGGAATGTCCCGGTACCGGTCCCGGGTCTCGGTTGCGGTTGCCACCGCTGAAGCGCCGGGCGCGAGCCGCAGGGGCGCCCGGTGGTTCGGAGCGACGGCATGCGCGTCGCCGTGGCGCGGCGCGGTGACATCCGCGGCGGACGGGTTGCCCAGCGCTCCGCTCAGGTCGCCGGGAGGCGTCTGCCGGGCGGGCGCCCGCCCCACCTGTACGACGCCCCGCACGACGTCCAGGACACGGCGCACCACGACGGCGCCGCCGCCCGCGCCGAACCCGTCCGGTCCAGCGGGAACGGCGCCGCCAGGAGCGTCCGACCGCAGCACCGCGTGACTCCCGCCCCTCGTCGCGCCCGGCCGCTCGGCCACGCCACTCACCGGCTGCCGATTCCCGGTGGCGGACGGAGTCCCCGCACCCGCGCCGGGAAGCACGGGCGGACTCGGTGGGGCGGGCAGCTCCGGCAGTACAGGGAGCCCCGGCACGGACGGCACCCCGCCCGGCGAGATCGACAGCCCGCCGGTCACCGACTCGACCAGATCCCCGACCGGCCGTACGACGGTGCCGACAACCGGCCGAACAAGCTCGCCGACCGGCCGCACGACGTCACCCACAGCGCCGCCCAAAGCTCCGCCGGTGGCGGCTCCGCCCATCGCGTCGGTGACGTGAGGGACGTGAGCGGAGGGCGCGAGGTGAGGGGAGGACGCGATGGGTGCGGAGGGCGCGAGGTGAGTGCCGGACACACCGGGCTGCGTATCCGGCGCGGCTGGTGTGACCCTCTCCGCTCGTGGGGCGTGCTCGGGCCCTAGGGCGTGCTCGGGCTCTCCCTTGACGGGGTCCGTGACGGAAGGGGTGGCGCTCGTGGCGTGTCTGACGTGCGTGGCCGGCTTCAGCAACAGGTCCACCGAACTCCGGCCCGCATCGACGACCCGGCCCGAAGTCGGGTGGGTCACGCCGTCGGCCGCCTGTGCCTGCCCTCCGAGGAGAAGCCCGAGCCCGCACAACCCGCCCGCCAGCAGGACCGCCCTCAGCGCATACCGCCCAGCCGTGTCGCGCACCAAGCGCGGAACAGCACCCGACCATGCGGCTGACTGGGTCAAGACGGGGAGGGTCCTCCCGTACGAAGGGACGCGAAGGGCGCGAGGGCGCGAACGAACGCGCCGGCCTCGGAATGCCTGGGTCGGCACGGGCCGCCAAGGAATCGCCGGGGAGGGCCCGTTGGCCGTTTCGATCCTCGCACGGGACTCCCGAGGTTGCGCAAGTACCCTGTTACCGATGGACACTCATGTCCGGATTCCCATTCCTTCTCACCTGGTGTCCGGTATCGGAAGCGGCCGCTTTTCGATCGCCGCCGCCATGACCTCGGGAAACAGATCGGGCGTACAGGCGAACGCCGGTGCGTCGAGTGCCGCGAGCGCCGCCGCGTGCTCACGGTCGTACGCGGGCGCCCCCTCGTCGGACAGTGCGAGCAGCGTCACGAACTGCACCCCCGACGCCTTCATCGCCGCGACCCGCTTCATCATCTCGTTGCGGATGCCGCCTTCGTAGAGGTCGCTGATGAGGACGACGACGGTGTCCGCGGGCTTGGTGATCTGCGACTGGCAGTACGCGAGGGCCCTGTTGATGTCCGTGCCGCCGCCGAGCTGGGTGCCGAAGAGAACGTCGACCGGATCGTCGAGCTGGTCGGTGAGGTCGACGACGGCCGTGTCGAAGACCACGAGCCGGGTGGCGATGGACCGCATCGACGCGAGCACGGCACCGAACACGGAGGCGTAGACGACCGATGCCGCCATGGACCCCGACTGGTCGATGCAGAGGATGACCTCCTTCTTCACGGACTGCGAGGCACGCCCGTAGCCGATCAGCCGCTCGGGCACGATCGTCCGGTACTCGGGCAGGTAGTGCTTCAGGTTGGCCGCGATCGTGCGGTTCCAGTCGATGTCGTGGTGGCGGGGTCTGCTGATCCGGGCGCTGCGGTCGAGGGCGCCGGTGAGCGTGGCCCGGGTGCGTGTGGCGAGCCGCTTCTCCAGGTCCTCGACGACCTTGCGCACGACGGCCCGCGCGGTCTCCTTCGTCGTCTCCGGCATGGCCTTGTTGAGGGAGAGGAGGGTGCCCACCAGGTGCACGTCGGCCTCGACCGCCTCCAGCATCTCGGGCTCCAGAAGCAGGGCGGAGAGCCCGAGCCGGTCGATGGCGTCGCGTTGCATCACCTGCACCACGGAGGAGGGAAAGTAGGTCCGGATGTCGCCGAGCCAGCGCGCGACGGACGGCGCCGACGCTCCGAGCCCCGCCGAACGGTCGCGCCCCGACTGCCCCTTGCTCCCCTTCCCGTACAGCGCGCCCAGCGCCCCGTCCATGGCGGCGTCCTGCCCGGACAGCACGCATCCGGTGCCGTCCGCCTCGTCGCCGCCGAGCACCAGCCGCCATCGCCGCAGCCGCTCGTCACCGGCGCCCACCGCTGTCTCGGTCATGGAGCCACCCTCACCAGGTCGTTGTCGTGGTGCGTCCGTTCGGCACCGTCACTGCCACCGGCACCGCCGTCGCCGTCGCCGTCAGCACCGTCACTGCCTTCGGCGCCGGCACCGCCGTCGGCATCGGCACCCTCACTGCCGTCGGCATCAGCACCGCCGTCAGCGCTGTCACCGCCGCCGGTCCGGTCATCCGCGGCGTCATCCGCGTCGTCATCGGTGTCCCCGGACTCACCCAGCCCCAGCAACAGGCTCAGCATCGGCAGCACGGCGTCCGCGCGCTCGCTGTCGAGGTCGGGGGCGAACCCGGGTATTCCGGAGCCGACGGCCTCGGCACTCGTCCGTACCCCCGGGCCGCGCCGGACGAGTTCGCCCAGCGTTCTGCGCACCCCCGACTCGTACGCCGAGAACGTCCGACGCAACAGCGGCAGCACATCGGTGAACGCCTCCGTCGGCACGCCGGTCAGCCACGCGTCCACCAGCCCGAGCAGCCGCTCGTCGTGGACGAGCAGCATGCCGCCCCCTGAGCCGCCCCCGACGAACCCCTCGATCCACGCGGCCGCGTCGGCGGGCTCCGTCCCCGGCGACAGCACGAGACCCATCAGCCGCGCGGCCTCCTCCTGCGCCAACTCCCCTTCGTCGAAGAGCAGTCGAACCGCCCGCCCCCTCACCACCCCCGGCACGGTGTCCCGCGCGGCGAGCACCCGCAGCACCGCGTGCCAGCGCCCACGGATGCCGCCGACCGGAACTCCACCGGCGGGCGGGACGGCCCCGGCGGTCGCCTCCCCCAGCAACCCCACCGCCCCGTGCACGGCGTCGACATGGCGGCGCATCTCCTCGGCGGCGTCGTGGTCGAGGGCGGCGCAGGCCGGGGGGAGGCCGACGAAGATGCGCTCGGCGAGGCCGGCCGCGACGTCGGTGAGGGCGTGGGTGTCCGTGCCGCGTACGTCGCCGTAGCGCAGGGAGCGGACCAGTGCGGGCAGGGCCTGGGCGAGGTGGCCCACGTCCGCGTCGAGGGCGGCCCGGTCGGCGAGCACCCGCATCACCACAGGGAGTGCGTCCGGGAGTTCGGCGAGAAGGCAGTGCTCGGCGAGCGCCGTGACATCGGCCAGTGAGGGCGCGCCGACGGCATCCGCCTCGGCCTTGGCCGTCGCGGCGGCCAGAACCGTCGTACCCCACACGCCCGCCTCGGCGACCCGCACCGACAACTCAGGCTCCCAGCGCAGCCGCCAGGTCTCCCGGAAGGTGCCCGTGCTGCCGCGCGACATCGCGGGCTCGCCCCACGCGACGCCCAGGAGCCGCAGCCGGTGCAGCAGTCCGCTGCGCCCCGCGTCGGTCTCCTTGCGCAGGTCGAGCTCCAACTCCCGCTCCAGCGCCTCGGGTTTGAGCCGGAGCCGTCGCTGCGACCGTGCGAGGTCCCGCTGCAACGGCACCGCCGGGGCGGACTCCGGCACCTCCCCCAGCACCTCCCCGACCACGAGCCGGTCGCGCACCAGCGCCAGGGGAACGTCCGAGCCCTCGCACATCACGGCGCGGACGGCGTCGGTGGTCTCGGTCAGCCCGGGCAGCGGACGGCCGCGCATCGCGGCGAGTGTGTCGGCCAGCCGCACGGCCTCGATGACGTGGGCCGACGACACGCCCCGGTCCTCGTCGCGCAGCAGCCGGGCCACCTTGGTCATCCACCGCGCGACCGGGCGGTCGGGGGCGCTGAACAGATGCCCGTACCAGCCCGGCGAGTCGATGCCCGCCCCGTACCCGCTGACCCGGGAGAGCCGGCGGTGCGTCCAGGGCACCCACGTCAGGTCGACCTTGGCCTTGGGCAGGCCCTTGAGCAGTGCCCGGTCGGCGCCGACCGTGGTCCTCTCCCGCAGCGCGGGCACGTGCCAGGCCCCGCACACCACGGCCACGTCGTCCCCGAACTCGCGCTGAGCCGCCCGGATCTGGAGCCGCATGTATGCCTCGCGCACCAGGTCCCGGTCGTGTCCCCCGACCCCGTACACCTCGCGCAGCGCTCCCATGGCCTCCTCCAGCACGGTGAATGGCGCGAACGGATCGCCCGCCGTCCCGTCCCGGTGCTC
This sequence comes from Streptomyces sp. NPDC002935, assembly GCF_040611295.1. Taxonomy (NCBI): domain Bacteria; kingdom Bacillati; phylum Actinomycetota; class Actinomycetes; order Kitasatosporales; family Streptomycetaceae; genus Streptomyces; species Streptomyces sp. NPDC002935. Next base: position 38,338 of record NZ_JBEXNW010000015.1, on the reverse strand, counting down.
GACCACGTCCTCCCACCAGCGCTCCGGGTCGTCGTAACCGGCTGTCTCGGCGAGCACCGCGAGGGGATCGATCCGCACGACCGCGTCGAGGGAACGACCGGTATCGCCGGCCTCGTCCGGGCGGCCGGGACCGCCGGCTTGCTCCGGGCGGCCGGGATCTCCTGCCGGGCCGGAGGTGGCGGGGCTCCCGGGTCGGCCGGGGTCCCCGGACGGCGTACGTCCGAGGTCGGCGGACGGCGTACGTCCGGGGGCCTCCGTCGCGTCCGGCTCGTCCCGCTCCCGGTCCGCTTCCTCCTTCCCCCAGGCCAGGGTGTGGGCCGCCGGGAGGTCGATGAAGCGGGCCGGCGCTCCGTGCTCCAGAGCCCACCGGATCGCCACCCACTCCGGTGAGAACTCGGCCAGTGGCCAGAAGGCCGACCGGCCGGGCTCGTCCACGACGTGGGCGAGGAGCGCCACGGGGGGCCGCATGTCCTTGTCGGCGGCCAGGGGGACGAGGGCGTCCGCCTCGGGCGGCCCCTCGATCAGGACGACCCGCGGGGCCGCCGCCTCCAGCGCGGCCCGCACGGCCCGTGCCGACCCCGGCCCGTGATGCCGCACACCGAGCAGCAGCGGCCCCGCGCCCCGCACGGCCGCCCCGCCCTCCGGCGCGGGCGGCTCGGCGTCCCGCACTCCGCTCATGCGCTCACCTCACGGCAGGCCCGGTAGAAGTCCTTCCAGCCGTCCCGCTCGCGGACGACCGCTTCCAGGTACTCCTGCCAGATGACTCGGTCGGCCGCCGGATCGCGGACGACGGCGCCGAGGATGCCGGCGGCGACATCGCTCGCCCGCAGGACGCCGTCGCCGAAGTGGGCGGCCAGTGCGAGGCCGCTGGTGACGACGGAGATCGCCTCGGCGGTGGACAGCGTGCCGCTGGGCGACTTCAGTTTGGTCCGCCCGTCGGCCGTGATCCCGTCCCGCAGTTCCCGGAAGACGGTGACGACGCGGCGGATCTCGTCGACGCCCTCGGGCACGGCGGGCAGGTCGAGGGAGCGGCCGATCTGGTCGACCCGGCGCGAGACGATGTCGACCTCGGCGTCGGCGCTCTCCGGCAGCGGCAGCACCACCGTGTTGAAGCGGCGGCGCAGCGCGCTCGACAGTTCATTGACCCCGCGGTCGCGGTCGTTGGCCGTGGCGATCAGGTTGAAGCCGCGGACGGCCTGCACCTCCTGGCCCAACTCCGGGATCGGCAAGGTCTTTTCGGAGAGGATCGTGATCAGGCTGTCCTGTACGTCCGCGGGGACGCGGGTCAGCTCCTCGACGCGGGCCGTCATGCCCTCGGCCATGGCCCGCATGACGGGGCTCGGCACGAGCGCGTCCCGGCTGGGCCCGTGCGCGAGCAGCTGCGCGTAGTTCCAGCCGTACCGGATGGCCTCCTCCGGCGTGCCGGCCGTGCCCTGCACGAGCAGCGTCGAGTCGCCGCTGACCGCGGCGGCCAGATGCTCGGACACCCAGGTCTTGGCGGTACCGGGCACACCGAGCAGGAGCAGCGCCCGGTCGGTGGCGAGGGTGGTGACGGCGACCTCGACGATGCGGCGCGGCCCCACATATTTGGGGGTGATCACTGTGCCGTCCGGCAGGGTGCCGCCCAGCAGATAGGTGGCCACGGCCCAGGGCGACAGCAGCCAGCGGGCCGGGCGGGGCCGGTCGTCCTGCGCGGCGAGCGCGGCGAGTTCGGCGGCGAAGGCATGCTCGGCGTGGGGCCGCAGCGCCTCGCTCTGCCGTCCCTCCCCCCGATCTCCCGCGGGTGTGTGAACAGACGTCGGTTCAACGGACACGGACATGGCTCGGTCCCCCTCCAGCTCGGCCGGTTCGGATCTGGTTCCACCGTGCACCACGCCACTGACAATGGGCTCTGACCTGCACAGATGCCCTTGCGAAGGTCGATTGTCAGTGGCGGGACCTACCTTCGATGGCATGACACAGCAGGCGGTGCGCTGGACGGCGGATCAGGTGCTGGCACTGGCGCCTGACGCCGCGTCACGCAAGGCGGGGAGCAAGCTGGGCGCGGCCGGTCCGTGGTCGGAGGCGGGGAGTTCCGAGGAGGGGACGGTATGGGGACTGTGCAGGGGAAGTGGCAGCAAGCCGTATCAGACGGTCATCGACATCGCGGACTCGACGGGTCCCGCCTACAAGTGCAGTTGCCCCAGCCGGAAGTTCCCCTGCAAGCACGCGCTGGGGCTGCTGCTGCTCTGGGCGGGCGCGGACGGCGCGGTGCCGTCCGGGCAGGAGCCGGACTGGGCCGCGCAGTGGGTGGAAGGAAGACGGAAGCGCGCGGAGGACAGGAAGACGGCGGGCGGGGGATCTGGAGCGTCCTCGTCGGGTGATCCCGAGGCGGCGCGGCGCAGGGCCGAGCGGCGGGCCGAGCGGATCACCGCGGGGGTGGCCGAGTTGGAGCAGCGGCTGGCGGACCTGCTGCGCGGCGGCCTCGCCTCCGCCGAGCGGGCGGGGTACGGGCTGTGGGAGGAGACGGCGGCCCGGATGGTCGACGCGCAGGCACCCGGTCTGGCCGCGCGCGTGCGGGAGTTGGGGGCGATCCCCTCGTCCGGTCCGGGCTGGCCGGTGCGTCTGCTGGAGGAGTGCGCGCTGCTCCACCTCCTCGACCAGGGCTGGCTGCGGCGCGAGCGCCTGCCGGACGGGCTCGCCGCGACGGTCCGTTCCCGCGTCGGGCTGTCCGGCTCGGCGGACGGCCCGCCGTTGCGCGACCGCTGGCTGGTCCTCGCGCAGTACGACACGGCGGACGCCCGGCTCACGACCCGCCGGATCTGGCTGTACGGCGCGGAGTCCGGCCGCACGGCCCTGCTCCTCTCCTACGGCGCCGCCGGCCGGGCTCCCGAGTTGGCTCTTCCGGTGGGGCTGGCCTTCGAGGCGGAGGTGTCCGCGTATCCGGGTGCCGGGCAGCTGCGGGCGGCGCTGGGCGAGCGGTTCACTCCTCCGGCGCCCGCGGCGATACGGCCGGCGGGGCTGACCACGCCCGAGGCGGCCGCCCGCTATGGAGAGGCCCTGCGCGCCGACCCCTGGCTGGACTCCTACCCGGTCACCCTGGACCGGGTCGTCCCGACCCCGGACGGCGATTCATGGCAACTCGCCGATGCCGAGGGGGAGTCGGCTCTTCCCCTCACCTCTTCCTCGCGGTCCCGCCCCGATCTGTGGCGTCTGGTCGCCCTGTCCGGCGGCGCCCCGGTCACGGTCTTCGGTGAGTGCGGCCACCGCGGCTTCACCCCGCTGACGGCATGGCCGCAGGGCGAGGGCGAGGCGGTGCCCCTGTGCTGACCGCCGCCACCACGCCCGCCACCCCGGCCACGACAGTGGCGGCCGGCCGCCTCTGATGCCCTCCGTACGGAAAGGACGCTCATGAACACGACCTCGGCTTCGGCGGGCGCGCCCGTCGGCGGCTCCTGGGAGGAGCTCGTCACCGTGGCGCTGCTCGGCACCGAGCGACGTACACCTCCGGGACTGCGCCCGGGGCAGCAGCCTTCGGGGGCGCTGCTGGACGCGGCCGCGGTGGAGACCGTACGGCGGCGGGCCGGAGTGCGGCCGACGCGGGCGGCGGCCCGTCCGGAGCCCGCGGCGCCGGACCCCCGGACCGCGCTGCCGGCCGCCGCGGCCCGCAGGCTGGCGATGCTGCTGGCGGACCGCCCCGGCACCGGCGGCGGTGGCCGCAGAGGGGCGGCGCCCGACCTCATGGAGCTGCTGCCCCAGTGGCTGACCCTGGCGAACACGCGCGGATTCGCCGCACCCCCGGGGACCCTTCCGGCGCTTCTCGACGCGGCCCGGGGGCGTACGGACCTGCGTCCCGCGGCGCTGGCCTTCGCCGGGCCGCGGGCGCTGTGGCTGGCCCGGCTGAACCCGGAGTGGCGGTTCGCGCTGCGCTCCTCACCCGGCGGCGGCACCGCGCTGCCGGACCCGGAGGAGACCGATCGCGTGCAACAGCTGTGGCAGGAAGGGCTGTTCGCCGAGCGGGTCGCGCTGCTGGCGGCGGTACGGTCCAAGGACGCGTCCGCCGCACGCGAGTTGCTCGTGACGACCTGGGCGACGGAGCGGGCCGAGGACCGGCTGATGTTCCTCGACTCGCTGCGGTCCGGGTTGTGCGCCGAGGACGAACCCTTCCTGGAGCGGGCCCTTGCCGACCGCAGCCGCAATGTGCGGTCGACCGCGGCCGAGTTGCTGTCCGCGCTGCCGGGGTCCGCGCTCGCCGCGCGGATGGCGGCCAGGGCCGGCTCGTGCGTGGCCGTCGACCGTACGCGGGGCACGCCCGTGATCGTGGTCGAGGCACCGCACGAGTGCGACGCGGGGATGGAGCGCGACGGGGTGGTGCCGAAGCCCCCGGCCGGACGGGGTGAACGGTCTTGGTGGCTGGGCCAGTTGGTCGAGGCGGCGCCGCTCGGGACTTGGCGGGAGCGGTTCGGCGGGCGTTCGCCGGAAGAGATGGTGGCCCTGCCCGTGTCGGACGGCTGGCAGGCGGAGCTGCACGCGGCGTGGTGCCGGGCGGCGGTGCGGCAGCGCGACCCCGGCTGGTCGAGGGCGCTCCTCGGGGCGCCCTCCGCACCGGAGGCCGGGGGGCCGGGGGCGGTGTCGCTGGCCGAGCGGTCCAAACTGCTCGCCACGCTGGGCGCCGAGGAGCGCGCCGAGTGGGTGGCCGGGTTCATCGGTACGCACGGGCTGTCCGAGGCGTTCCAGCTGCTCGGGGTGTGTGCGGTGCCCTGGGCGGGGAGCCTCGGGCGGGCGGTGGTCGACGCGCTCGACATCGCACGGGACGCGGGGAGTTATCCCTGGAGCTTCAGCGGGGTGATGGGGCTGGCCGAGCGCTGCCTCGACCCTGTGGAGGCGGGGCGGCTCGACGCTCTCACCTCGGTCCCCGACGAATCGGAGAACGCCGTACCGGGGGCCGGGGGCTACTGGGCCGAGGCGTTCCAACGGCTCGTGACGACGTTGCGGCTGAGGGCGGCGATGGCCGCCGAGCTGTCGCCGCCGTGAGGTTCCCAGCCGGCGCCTGGACCCACACGGCGCGACTCGGCCCACGCGGCGCGACTCCGCCCACGCGGCGCGACTCCGCCCGCACGGCGCGTCAGCGCACCCGGCACCTGGGGACGGCCCGGCACCTCGGCCCACCGGGCACCTCGGCACGACCCGGCACCATGGGACGGCCCGGCACTGCGATACAGCCCGGCACCCCACCGTCCGCTCACCCGGACCACCGGGCCGGCGGCGGTGGAGACACCCGGCGGCCACTCCGACGGGGCGGTTACGCCCCGGTCGGCTGCCTGACGTTCGCGCGCACCCAGTCCACGATCGACCCCGTCGTCGCACCCGGCGTGAAGATCTCCGCGACGCCCTTCTCCTTGAGGGGAGCGATGTCCGCCTCGGGGATGATGCCGCCGCCGAAGACCTTGATGTCCTCCGCCTCGCGCTCCTTGAGGAGGGCGATGACGGCGGCGAAGAGCGTGTTGTGGGCACCGGACAGGATGGACAGGCCGATCGCGTCGGCGTCCTCCTGGATCGCGGTGTCGACGATCTGCTCGGGGGTCTGATGGAGGCCGGTGTAGATGACCTCCATACCGGCGTCGCGCAGCGCCCGCGCGATCACCTTGGCCCCGCGATCGTGGCCGTCGAGCCCCGGCTTGGCCACCACCACGCGGATCGGACCGGACGCCACACCCATCACTGCCTCCATGAACGGACTACATCACCTGCACCGGCGAGGACTGCCGGCACATGGCTACGACTGCCGACTGACGGCCACTGACCGACAGTCACCAACATGCAAATGTCGACTACCCATTGTTACCAATAGGCGTTTGTCGACCGTCGACTACTGACCATCGACACATATCGCACAATTCTCCGCCCGCCGCGCCGGAGCGCTCCGGATCACCGGCTACGCCAGGCGGCACACGGGCCCCGGGCCGGATCGGCCGGGGAAGTGAACGAACGTTATCGCCAGCATCCCGCAACCGGCAGTTTCACGGTGGAGACCGAGGGGGAAATCACACACTGGGACAAGTTCGCCGCGCACGGTTCCGTATCGCGGCACTGGCGCCGCAGGGATCTGCGGCGTACGGGCCACGGCCGGAGCCTGCGCAAGAAGAGCCGCGATCAGGTGGCCGCACCACCGCGTCGTCAGCGGGACGGCGGGGTGATGGGGCACATCGGCGACGGCACGACAGCGGGGAGCACCGCCGGCAAGAGGACCACGGGACGACGAGGGCGACTCCACGCCACGACACGATGCCGGCGCACCCAGTCCGGCGGACGTCGCGGGGCCGGGGTCGGCGTCGTATCCCCACCTCCCGACGAGGCACTCCGTAGCGCCACCGGCGTACCGCACGCCGCATGCGCGCCGTCGGCCACCGCCGTCGCCGACCTCACGGCTTTCCACTAGGGCACACGGGGGACGGAGTGGTCCTGCCGCGTGCCGACTGGAGGTCGGCCATGAAGGTCACCGGGGCGACGTCGCCCTTTCTCCCCCTCTGTCAGCGCCTGTTTCCGATCCCGACGAAACTGGCAGGGCTCTCGGTGGCCCTCCTGAAGGCAACGGCCCTGGAGATCGCGATTCTCGCCGGGCACCTCCTCCTCTATCCCTCCGGCATCACCCAGGAACGCCGCACCGCACCCGAGCTCCCCTCACCCGACGCCACTCTGCCCAGCGCGGCCAAGCCCCCGGTCGTCCTGCTGCACGGCTTCATCGACAACCGCTCCGTCTTCCTCCTGCTGCGCCGCAATCTCGCCCAGCACGGCAGGCAGCACATCGAGTCGCTGAACTACTCGCCGCTGACGTGCGACATCCGCACCGCGGCGGAGCTGCTGGGCCGGCACATCGAGGAGATCTGCGAGCGCACGGGCCACGACCAGGTGGACATCGTCGGGCACAGCCTCGGTGGACTGATCGCGCGTTATTACGTGCAGTGCCTCGGCGGCGACACCCACGTCCGCACCCTCGTCACGCTCGGCACCCCGCACTCGGGCACCCGCGTCGCCCCGTTGATGAACGCGCACCCGATCGTCCGGCAGATGCGCCCCGGTTCCGCCGTGATCGAGGAACTGACCGGGCCCGCCCCGGGCTGCCGGACCCAGTTCGTCAGCTTCTGGAGCGATCTCGACCATCTGATGGACCCGCTGGAGACGGCCTGCGTCGAGCATCCCGACCTGCTCGCACAGAACGTCCGGGTGAGCGGTGTCGGCCATCTCGCGCTGCCCGTGCATCCCGCCGTCGCGACGGGGATTCGGCAGGCACTCGACATCGAGCCGTCCGAAGCCCGTTCCGCCGCCCGGATCGGCGGCCTCACGGTGGCCTGACGGTCGCCCGAAAGGCTTCCCACAGCCCCGGCGTTTCGAACGATTATCGAACGCCAGGCCAAAGCCTTGCCCACCCTCCCCCGAAACACGGCCGAATGCCCGTTTCCTGCGAAGGGGAAACCTGCCGAAGATTGTCGCGCCCGCATACCGCCGGGTACAGTCGCCGCACTGCTCTGCCAGCCCCTGTTGTCGAGGCGAAAGAGAAGTTGGTGAACGACCGTCACCCGTCGGGGACCGTGATTCCCCCGGCTCCGGCTTCCCATGACGCCTCGGCGCTCTACGCGCCCTACGGCGCGCAAGAAGCCCAGTACGGCGACTTCACCGCGTACGGCGACTACTCCGCCACGGCTTTCGACTCGGGCGCGAACGCGGCCACCGCAGGCGGCTACGCCGGCACGAACTTCGCCACCGACCCGCTCTTCGGCAACATGCCGGACGGGGGCGGCGGCACCGGTTCGTACGACGCCACCCAGTGGAACAGCGCCGCCCAACAGACCCCGAACTACGACCCGTACGCGGCGCAGCACCAGGCCGCCTACGACACCGGCGCCTACGAGACGACGGCCTGGGCGGCCGGCTACCAGCAGCTCGCCGACATCCCCGCGCAGCATCCGGGCCCCGACAGCTCGGGCCAGTGGGACGCGAACGCCTGGCTCCAGCCCGAGCAGCCGCTCGACGGGACCCAGCAGTGGAGCGCGCCGACGCAGGAAACAGGCGCGTACGACGCCACGCAGTGGAACACCGCCGGCGGCCAGGACGCGTACCAGGCGTACGAGCACCCGCAGCACGATTCGTACGAGCAGCACCACCCGCAGCACGAGTACGAACAGCAGCACGCGCAGCCGGAGTCGTACGAACAGCACGCGGAACCCGAGTCGTACAACCAGGGGCTCACGCAGCTCGACATGTCGTACGAGCAGCACTCCGATCCGGGGACTCCGGTTCCCTTCGATCAGCAGGCGACCACGACCTTCGACCAGGCGTCCCACGATCAACTCGCCTCCGAAGAGGGCGAGTTCGACGATGCCGAGGACTTCGCCGAGACGGACGACTCCCCCGACGCGTACGACCCGTACGCCGAGGGCGAGACGCCGCTGCTCGACGACATGGAAGAGATCACCCCGGTCCCGCGTCCCGCGTCGCGGACGGCTTCCCGTTCCCGGCGCCGCAGCCCCGCGAAACGTTCCGCCCTGCTGACCGTCGCGGTGCCCTCGGCCTGTGTGATGGGGGTCGCGGGGATCGCCGCCGCCTCCGTGGGCGGTGTCGGCGGCCTCGGCGGGGACGACTCGAAGGACACGACGCTCAGCGCCTCCGACGCGACCCCTGTGAAGCCGTCCGCCGCCAACAACAAGCTGGACACCCAGCTCCAGAGTCTCTCCGCGGGCGCGGACGACTTCGCCGACCGGGCGAGCCGCACGCAGGAACGGATCGACCTCAAGGCCCAGCAGGCCACGGAGAAGAAGAAGGCGGCGGAGGCGGCGGCCCGTAAGGAGCGGCTGCGTCCGAAGTTCATGCTTCCGGTGGCGCAGCAGGGCCTCAGCGCCTACTTCGGCCAGGCGGGCGTCAACTGGATGTCCGTGCACACGGGCATCGACTTCCCGGTCTCCTACGGGACGCCGGTGATGTCCGCGACCGACGGGACCGTACGGACGCAGTGGAACAGCGCGTACGGCAACATGATGATCGTGACCGCGATGGACGGCACGGAGACGTGGTACTGCCACCTCTCCACCTACAAGGTCCCCTCCGGCACCACCGTGAAGGCCGGTGACCAGATCGCCTTCTCCGGAAACTCCGGCAACTCGACCGGCCCGCACCTGCACTTCGAGGTCCGCCCGGGCGGCGGTTCGGCGATCGACCCGCTGCCGTGGCTGCGCAGCCACGGCCTGGACCCCACGTAAGTCACCACTCGTAAGTCACCACTCGCAAGGCGGCGTTCGCCGTAGTTCGTGAGTCGTGACGCGGCGTAGCTCGTGAGTCGTGACCCCGGCCTACAACTTCTCCACCGGCGCATACCGCAGCAGCAGCCGCTTCGGCTTGGGCTCTCCGAAGTCGACCGTGGCCTCCGCGTTCGCGCCCGTCCCCTTCACGCCGACGACGGTGCCGAGGCCGAACTGGTCGTGCGTGACCCGGTCCCCGACGGCCAGCGAGACCACCTGCTTCTCGGAGATACCGCGGCGCGTGGCGAACCCGGAGGCACCCGAGGCCGCGGAACGCGAACGCGACGACGACAGCGAGGCGGCGACACCGGAGACGGGGCCGGCCGGCATGGGCGTCGTCGCCCCCGTGCGCTTCCAGTCCAGATGGGTCGCCGGGATCTCCTCCAGGAAACGGGAGGGCGGGTTGTACGAGGGCTGCCCCCACGCACTGCGCATCGACGACCGGGTGAGGTAGAGCCGCTCCCGCGCGCGCGTGATGCCGACGTACGCCAGGCGCCGCTCCTCCTCCAGTTCCTTGACCTGTCCGAGCGCGCGCATGTGGGGGAAGACGCCGTCCTCCATGCCGGTCAGGAAGACCACGGGGAATTCGAGGCCCTTGGCGGTGTGCAGGGTCATCAGGGTGATGACGCCGTTGCCGTCCTCCTCGTCCGGGATCTGGTCGGAGTCGGCGACGAGCGCGACCCGCTCCAGGAACGCGGAGAGCCCGCCCGCGGTCTCGCCCTCACCGGTCTCCTGCTCGAACTCCAGGGCCACGGCCGCGAGTTCCTGGAGGTTCTCGACCCGGGTCTCGTCCTGTGGGTCGGTCGAGTTCTGCAACTCGGAGAGATAGCCGGTGCGTTCGAGGACCGCCTGCAGGATGGTGGCCGGGCCCGCGCCGGACTCGACGATCGTACGGAGGTCCTCCATCAGCGTGTTGAACCGCTTGACCGCGTTGGTGGAGCGCGCGGCCATGCCGTAGGCCTCGTCGACGCGGCGCAGCGCCTGCGGGAAGCTGATCTTCTCGCGCTGCGACAGGGCGTCGATCATCGCCTCGGCGCGGTCGCCGATACCGCGCTTGGGCACGTTCAGGATGCGGCGCATCGGGACCGAGTCCTCGGGGTTGGACAGCACCCTGAGGTACGCCAGGACGTCCCGGACCTCCTTGCGCTCGTAGAAGCGGACGCCGCCGACGACCTTGTAGGGCAGGCCGACGCGGATGAAGACCTCTTCGAAGACACGGGACTGCGCGTTCGTACGGTAGAAGACCGCGACGTCGCCGGCCTTGGCCTCGCCCGCGTCGGTGAGACGGTCTATCTCGTCGGCGACGAACTGGGCCTCGTCGTGCTCGGTGTCCGCGACGTAGCCCGTGATGTTCGAGCCCGCGCCCGCGTTGGTCCACAGGTTCTTGGGGCGGCGGGACTCGTTGCGCTCGATGACCGCGTTGGCGGCGGTGAGGATCGTCTGGGTGGAGCGGTAGTTCTGCTCGAGGAGGATCGTCGTCGCGTTCGGGTAGTCCTCCTCGAACTGGAGGATGTTGCGGATGGTCGCGCCGCGGAAGGCGTAGATCGACTGGTCCGCGTCACCCACGACGCACAGCTCGGCGGGGGGCAGGTTGTACTCGCTGGGCGGTACGTCCACGGGGTGCTCGGAGGTGCCGACGAGCTCCCGCACGAGTGCGTACTGCGCGTGGTTGGTGTCCTGGTACTCGTCGACCAGGACGTGCCGGAAGCGGCGGCGGTAGTGCTCGGCGACGTCCGGGAAGGCGCGCAGCAGATTGACCGTGGTCATGATCAGGTCGTCGAAGTCGAGCGCGTTGGCCTCGCGCAGCCGCGACTGGTACATCGCGTACGCCTGGGCGAGGGTCTTCTCGAAGCCGTCGGTGGCCTGGGCGGCGAAGTCCTCCTCGTCGATCAGCTCGTTCTTCAGGTTCGAGATCTTGGCGCTGAACGACTTCGGCGGGAAGCGCTTGGGGTCGAGGTCGAGATCACGGCAGACGAGCGCCATCAGACGCTTGGAGTCGGCGGCGTCGTAGATCGAGAACGACGAGGTGAAGCCGAGCTGCTTGCTCTCGCGGCGCAGGATGCGGACGCAGGCGCTGTGGAAGGTCATCACCCACATCGCGTTGGCTCGCGGGCCCACGAGCGCCTCGACGCGCTCCTTCATCTCGCCCGCGGCCTTGTTGGTGAAGGTGATCGCGAGGATCTGGCCGGGGTGGACATTGCGCTCGCCGAGCAGATGCGCGATCCGGTGGGTGAGCACGCGGGTCTTGCCGGAGCCCGCGCCGGCCACGATGAGCAGCGGGGAGCCGGAGTGCACCACGGCCGCGCGCTGGTTCTCGTTCAGTCCGTCCAGGAGGGCCGCCGGGTCGACGGCGGGCCGGGGCGCACCGTCGCGGTAGTACGCGTCCCGGCTCGGGGGCAGGTCGAACTTCCCGCCGAACAGATCGTCCGCAACCGGCTCCGGTACGTGATCGTCCTCGGGCGGCGGCGGGTGCTCGTCCTCGTGGGCCCCGGAGGGCTTGAGGTCCGCCAGGAAGCTGTCATCAAAGAGGCTGCTCATCGCTCTCCGAGTCTAGGCCGCCCCACTGACAGCCCGCCGCCACCCCGAGAACTCGATCGGAAGTCGTGACGCTTTTCCTGGGCGGACGGGCTTCCGGCCGGGACGCCCGGGAGCCCGTGACCGCACGCCATCGACCTGTCGCCCCCGGTGAGGTGCGGGCGGGCGGGGTCGACGTCGGCCCGGGACCCCTATGTGCGACGGCGCGGTGACAACGCGTGCGCCCGCGGGAGCTACCGTCGAATGAAGGGCGTGAGCGACCAAAGAGCCCGTATGGGGACGGTTCGCCGTGAATGCATCGCGGATGACGGGACCCACGGCAAAGGTCACGAAAATGTATCGGGCATATCGCACATCAACCTTCACACGGGCCACATCAGTTGGCTAGCGTGCGGGCAGGCCACTCGACCGCAACCGGCGAACGTCGCCGGGCCGAGCGGCCTCCGCCGAGTCCGGCACGCCTTCGAGGCCGCCGGAGCCGGGGACCCACCGACCTTGGGGTGAATCGGTCCAACCGCCTTGTGGGGCGAGGACCGTAGGGCAACCTTCCGGAACCACCCGCCCGAACCCGACAGCTAACTCGGTAGGCGGATGACGGAAGGAGTCGCCTCTCTTGGCGTCGCACCGCAAATGGCGTCCTACGGGTACGCGTCTTGCAGGCATACGGACCCCGGCCCTCGCGACGGCGGCCCTCACGTCCATGGCCCTGCTCTCCCAGACGGCGAACGCGGCCCCCTCGGCCGAACCCAGGCCCAGCCTCGAAGAAGTCGAGAAGAAGGTCAACGACCTTTACCACCAGGCCGAGACGGCCACCGAGAAGTACAACGCGACCCGGGAGAAGACCGCCAAGCAGAAGAAGCGCGTCGACACCCTGCTCGACGACGTCGCCAAGCGCACGGAGAAGCTCAACACCGCGCGCGAGGAGCTGGGATCGTTCGCCGCCGCGCAGTACCGCACCGGGGCCTCCGCCCCCGACACCGCGACACTGCTGCTCGCCGACGACCCGCAGGACTACTTCGACCAGACCCAGCTGATGAGCCGTCTGACGACCCGCCAGAAGGCGGCCGTCGACGACTACGTCACGGAGCAGGCCGCCACCACGAAGAAGCGCGCGGAGGCCACCGAGAGCCTCCAGTCGCTGACCACGTCGCAGAGCGCGCTCAGGACGTCCAAGGCGGCGGTGCAGCGCAAGCTCACCGAGGCGCGCAGCCTGCTCTCGAAGCTGAACGCCGAGGAAAAGGCGCGGCTGGCGGCGATCGAGAAGAAGCAGCAGGAGGAGGCCGCGGCCAAGGCGGCGGAGCTGGCACGGCAGCAGGCGGCCGCCGAGAAGGCGGCAGCGGACAAGGCCGCCCAGCAGCAGTCGTCGGGCACCACGACCGGCTCGTCGACCGGATCGACGGCCGGCTCATCGACCGGCTCGACGGCCACGGACTCCTCCTACGCGACGAAGGCGGCCAAGGCGCTCGCCTTCGCCCGTACGCAGATCGGCAAGCCCTACGTCTGGGGCGCCACCGGCCCGGACTCCTACGACTGCTCGGGCCTGACCCAGGCCGTCTGGAAGGCCGCCGGCGTCAGCCTCCCGCGCGTCACCTACGACCAGGTGAACGCCGGCACGACGGTCTCCCTGGCCGACGCCCAGCCCGGTGACCTGGTCTTCTTCTATGACGACATCAGCCACGTCGGTCTCTACATCGGCAACGGCATGATGATCCACGCGCCGAAGCCGGGCGCGTACGTCCGCGAGGAGTCGATCTACTACGACGGCACCTCGGCGATCCACAGCGTGGTGCGCCCGGCGTAGACCAGGCGGCGAGCGACGCCTCTCACGGGGCACGCGCGCGTGGAGCGGAGAATGCCCACGCACGCGTGCCCCGCATTTTCCTGGCCACGCACGCGCGCCCGGCGCTTTCGCGAACCGCGCACCCGTGCCCGGCGCTTTCGTGACCCGCGCTTTCGTGACCCGCGCTTTCGTGACCCGCGCTTTCGTGACCCGCGTTTTCGTGGTCCACGCGCGCGTGCCCCACCGGCAACGGCTCCGGAGATCCCTAGCATCGGGCGCATGCCAGACACACCGGACAAGCCGGACACTGCCTCGTTCCGCGGCTGGTGGGCGGGGCGGCCGCCCGCCGCCGGGGCCGCCGTCCTGGCCACCGGCATCATCTCGATCGGGCTGCATCTGACCGACCACGAGGCCCTCTCCCGTATCGCACTGGTCCTCGCGTCTCTCGCCTGGCTCGGACTCGCCGCGGACTTCGTCGTCCGGCTGATGCGCGACCGGGAGCGGTGGACGCGGCAGGCCGGCACACCGGCCGGGCTCACCGCCGTCGCGGCGAGCACCGTGCTCGGCACCCGGTTCTCCGAACTGGGGTGGCAGGGGCTAGCCGAGGCCCTGCTCGCGCTGTCGGCCGTGCTCTGGCCGATCCTGCTCCTGGCCGTCGTACGGCACTGGCGGCACCGGATGGCGGGAGGCGTGTTCCTCGTCTGTGTGGCCACACAGGGGCTCTCGGTCCTCGGCTCGACGATCGCCACCGCCGTGGGCCCGGACTGGCTCACGCATGCCGCACTGGTGCTGTTCTGGCTGGGGATCGTGCTCTACGGGGTCTCGTTCGCGCACTTCGACCTGTGGGAGGTGAAGCGGGGGGCCGGGGACCACTGGGTGGCGGGCGGCGCGCTCGGGATCTCGGCGCTGGCCGGGGCGAAACTCGTCGCCGCGCACCATGTGAACCCGTACCTGTGGAACGACGACGACCAGGGCGTCCTGCGCGCCACGACCGGCGCCCTGCTCGTGCTCGACCTCGCCTGGTACTGCGTGCTGCTCGTCACGGAGGCGGCGTGGCCGCGCCCGCGGTACGACGTACTGCGCTGGTCGACCGTCTTCCCGATGGGGATGACGGCGGTGTCGGCCCTCTCGGTCGCGGCCGTCCTCGGTGTCTCCTGGCTCAGAGGACCGGGGCAGGTGCTGCTGTGGTTCGCGGTGGCGGCGTGGCTCGCGGTCGCCGCGGGCGCCGCCCTCGCCGTCAGGGCCGCGGCGCGGGGGTGAGGGGGCCGGTCAGGTCCGCGGCGCGCGGGCCACGGGGGCCGATCAGGTCCACAGGACGGCGATGAAGATGTTCGCGACGGTCAGCAGCCCGACGAGGCCGAAGAGGCCCTTGTCCACCTTCTCGTCGTCGCGCTTCACGTAGACGAGCCCGAGGATCACGATCAGCAGGGCCAGCTTCACACCGATCTTGACGGTGTTGACCGTGTTGCCGTCGGCCTGATTCAGCCCGACGAGGGCGACGCCGGTGACCAGCATGGTCAGCGCACCGTGCAGCATCGCGGGCACGAAGCGGGCGGTGCCCTGGCCCATCGCCTTCATCTGGGTGAAGAAACCGCCGAGGAGCGCGGCGATGCCGATGATGTGCAGGCCGACGAAGAGATGGATGAGTATGTCCATGGGGCCGGAGCGTAATCGCACCCCCTGAGGCCTCTTCTCACCGGGCCACCCCTTCGCTCGGCCCCCTCTTGCCACCGGGTCACCTCGTGTCATCCGTAGCACCGGGGCCACTCCGGTCGTCCGGGATTCGCCGCATCGGTCATCACTCTGTGTGAAGCAGGTGCCACAAGGCCAGAACCTCGGCCACATACGGTCACCGGATGATCGAGTGGCGACAGTTCCGTACATAGCGTTACCAACGCCGCACTCCCAGGTTTAGCGTCCTCCCCCAGGTGACCGGCTCCCCACCGCCGCCCGGGCCAGGGGCGGCAGTCGGACACCACCGCCGAGAAGGTCCGGCGGCGGCCCGCTCCCCCTGTGTGAGCCGCCGCCGGACGTGTCACCGCTTGACCGCACTCGCAAGGGCGGTCGTACGGAAGGATGTGGGCCCTCGTGGCAGCGCACCGCAAGACCCGACAGCGCTCGATCGGTGGTAACACGGCCCGCACAGCAGTCACCATCGCCCTCGCGGGCGCGGCGACGGCGACCGGCTTCGACGGGATCGGGCACGCCGACCCCCAGCTGTCCCCGACGCAGGTGAAGGCCAAGGTCGACACGTTGTACGAGGAGGCGGAGGTCGCCACCGAGAAGTACAACGGAGCCAAGGAGAAGGCCGACAAGGCGGAGGCGCACCTGAGCACACTCCGCGACGAGGCGGCGCGCCGGGAGGACCAGCTCAACTCGGCGCGGGACGCGCTGGGTTCGATGGCGGCGGCGCAGTACCGCAGCGGTGGACTCGACCCCGCGGTGCAACTCGCGCTCTCCGACGACCCCGACCAGTACCTGGAAGGGGCCGCGCTCGCCGAGCGGGTCGGCACCCGGCAGTCGGCGGCCGTCGCCGGGATACGCAAACAGCTGCGCGAGATCGAGCAGTTGCGCGGCGCCGCGAACATCGAACTGGCCTCGCTCACGTCGCGGCAGACCGAGCTGAAGCAGCAGAAGAGGACGATCAACGGGAAGCTCGCCGCGGCACGCCGGCTGCTGGCGCGGCTCACCCCGGAGCAGCGCACCCAGTACGTGGAGCGGGGCGGGGCGGGCGAGCAGCAGCATGTCTCGCGGTCGTCGGCCCGCGAACCGAGCCCGGTGGCGCCGTCCGGCGCGTCCGGCTCCACCGCCGCGGCGCCCAGTTCCCGGGCCGCGGCCGCCGTCTCCTACGCCTACGCGAAGCTGGGCAGCCCCTATGTCTGGGGTGCCACCGGACCCGACGCCTTCGACTGCTCCGGGCTGGCCCAGGCCGCGTACCGCTCCGCGGGCATCTCCCTGCCCCGGACGACGTACGCGCAGATCAACGCCGGCCAGCGGGTCTCCCGCTCCGAACTCCGCCCCGGCGACCTGGTGTTCTTCTACGCGGGGATCACCCACGTGGGCATCTATGTCGGCAACGGGCAGATGATCCACGCGCCGAATCCGTCGGCACCGGTGCGGCTGGCCCCGATCGACGAGATGCCCTTCGCGGGTGCCACCCGGGTGGTGTGATCACCCCGGGTGGCGTGCCCGGGCACCTGTCGGACAGGTCCTGGAGCGCGTTCCCGGGCACCGCCCCAGCTTGCGCGATGGCGAGGGCGATGACGGTGCCTGGGAACGCCGCGCGTCCGAGGACCGGGCCGCCGAGCGGGCAGGGGCTCTGCCGGTGCCGGGACAGCGGACGGACCGTGACGCCGCGAGGGAGGCGGAACAAACCTGTCACACGACTACATGGCATCGGCAGGCTCTTCAGACCCTCGTCGTGGACAGAACCGGTCGGCCAAGTGGTCAGACCTGCTGGGAGACTTGTCCGAGCCACAATCGTCGTCCGAGGTCGTCCAGCTCCTCCTTCCGCGCCTCGCACTCCGGGATGGCGCGTTTGAGGAGACTCCAGTAGCCCGGTCCGTGCCCGGAAACCCTGGTGTGTGCCAGTTCGTGAGCGATCACATAGTCAACAAGGTGCGCCGGCAACTGGAAGACGGCCCAGTGCAACGCCATCGTTCCGTGGTCTCCTTCACCGGGCCGGTAGGTTCCCCATCGGTTTCCGACATCGCGCACCGTGACGGTGGGTTCGGGAACCTCCATCCGGGCGGCCCATGGCTGAAGTCGCCCCCTCGACCACCGCAGCCCGGACTTCGTGTACCACGCGACCAGGTCCCGTCGCGCGCGGGCGGGCTCCGCTGCGACCACCTTGTCCATCCTCAGTCGCCCCGCAGCCAGCCGCACCGGCGCCCTGCCCTCATCCACCAAGAGCAACCGGTATTCACGCCCCAGATAGCGAAAGCTCTCACCGTCCCGGAACTCACGGGTCGGATGTGCCGGCCGGTGCCGGCCCCGCAGCAGGAGCTTGGAATCGATCCATGCCCTGCTCTGCCGCACGAACTGCTCGGCCCTCGCCGCTTCACAGCCCACGGGCGCGCGCAAGGTCAGCGTCCCGTCCCGCTCGACCGTCAGACCGAGCCGCTTGCGCCGGTCACTCGTGACGATCAGGAAATCCCTGCCATCAACGGCGAGCACCTGCCCCTCGGCAAGGGGAGGACTGTCGGCGATGTCGGAGGGCAGGACGGGTTCTGGCACGCCTCCTATTGTCCCCGCCCCTGCGCACGGAAGGCGGCGGCATGCTGCTGGGCGTACCCGGCGATGGCGTTGGACAGGTCACGCAACGGCTTCGGGTCGCGCTCTCGCGGCTTCAGCCCCGCGTTCCGCAACTCGTGCCATATGGCGACCCGGAGGTCGCCCAGGCTGGACTCGTTGGCCGACCAGGATGCCCGATTCACATGTACGGAGATGAGCACGCCGAGATCCACGGTCAGGTCGCGCAGGAACTCCTGGCCCGGCTGGTCGAAGGCCGGCTGTTCGGCCAGTTGCTCCGACAGCTTGGTGTACAGCCGCTGCTCCACCGGACTCAGATCGGCCACGGCCGGATCGGCCTGCTCCGCCTTGCGTGCTCTGTCGATGAGCGGCCCAATACGCGTTTTGATCTCGTCCCAGCGTCCGTCGAACTCGGTGAGAATCTCCTGCAGTTCCTGCGCGAGCGTGCGGTAGACCGGGCGGTCCTCCTGCTCCAGACGCTCCTCCAGGTGGTAGCGGAGCGCCTGCACCTGCTCGGCCGCCGATTCCCGAGCCTCGGGAATGTGCCCCACGACCTCGTCGAAATCCGGCGCGAGAATGGACACCGGCGCGATCACCTGCGTCAGCTCGGGCAGTTCGAGGTGATCGGCGATCATCGCTCGAACCTTCCGGCCGTAGGCGCGCATCGCGAACTGACCGCCCGTGTCGTCCCGGTAGTGCCTGCGCACCCGCCTCTGCAGCACGGCCCACCGCCGTGCGTCGGGGATCCGCTTCAGGGCGGCCTCGTGCGGCAGCACGCGCTCCATCGCTCCCAGGAAGACACTCAGCTTCGCGTCGAAGTCGGCGCGGTCTGCCGGATCGCCCAGCGCCCACAGACCGCTGGTGACGCCCTCGGTCGTGTCCAGGCCCACGATCCCGAGTCCGTCCAGGATCCGATGCACCTCGGCAGCTGCCGCTTCCATGTCCGGGACCTCGCTGGACAGAGGGCGCACGGCGCTCAGGGCGGGCCCGTCTCCCTTGTACGCGGGCAGGGTCACGGCAAGGTTGTTCAGCACCCCGTAGTAGTCCACGACCCGGCCCTCCTCCTTGCCGTTGCGCGGCCGGTTGACGCGTGCGATGGCCTGCAGCAACTCCGCGTCCTGGATGGGCCGGTCCAGGTACAGCGCCTGTTCTATGGGGGCGTCGAACCCGGTCAACAGCATCGACTTCACGATGAGGAAGGCGATCGGCCGCTGCTCGTCGGCTGCCACGGGAACCGGACGGGCCGCGCGCCCTGTGGAACCGCCAGGAGCGGGGTCGCTCCACGGGTTCATGCTGATGGTCATGCCACTGGGCACCGGGTCCTGTTCCCGTGGGTGGTCCACCATCCACGGGTTGTCCTTCGGCAGCTCCGGGAACGGCTCCAGGAATCGGTCTACGTGCTCCTGCTGCCGCTGCGGATCCGTCCACTCCTGCCACAGTCCGCTCTTCTGCTCGTTCCCGGCGGAGATCACCGGTACGAACTCGATACGGCGCAGCAGTTCCTGGTAGTGCCACGCGCGCAGCAGCACGAGCTCGTCCCAGGTGTAGTCCTTGAGGTCCTTGCCCCGCAGCGTCGCCGGGTCGAAGGCCCGTACCTTGGCGAGGAGTTCAGCACGGGCGTCGTTCAGCATGTGCCGGTAGAGCACGACCGCACGACGGCTCACGGCAGCCACCTGGGCCTTGAAGCCACCGGTCAGCGGGCCGGTGACGTAGTGCTCCAGCATGTCGACGGCCTTGCGCCGGATGATGGGCAGGGACTCGGCGACGTCTCGGCTGGTGGGCTTCAGCCCGTTACGGACCTTGTCCTTGTCCTCGTCGCTCAAGGTGGCGATGAGGTCTTCGAACTTGAAGTTGATCCCTCTTTCGTCCTTCACGTTCGCCGGCCCGGCCCGACCTTCGTATCGGACGGGCACGACCACCTTGTCCCGCTCCGCCTCGTCCATGAGGTAGGCGTCGAGGAACTTGTCGTCCGGCTCAAGACCGAAGATCCGCCCGGTGTCGCTCAGCTTGCCCTTCATGATCGGCGTGCCGGTGAACCCGATGCGGGCGGCGTTCGGCACCGCGTCACGCAGGCAGGCGTGCAGCACGGAACTGTGCGAGCGGTGTGCCTCGTCGACGAGGACCAGCACATGCGGCGAGGTGCTGCACTCGGTGAAGCGC
The DNA here is from genome assembly GCF_040611295.1 of Streptomyces sp. NPDC002935. Taxonomy (NCBI): domain Bacteria; kingdom Bacillati; phylum Actinomycetota; class Actinomycetes; order Kitasatosporales; family Streptomycetaceae; genus Streptomyces; species Streptomyces sp. NPDC002935. The sequence goes on along the minus strand of NZ_JBEXNW010000015.1, from coordinate 18,340 downwards.
CGCCTGACCTGCTCGATGACGGCCTCGTCCGGCGTCGGGTCCGCGGCTTCCTCGGCGGACTCGCCCTCGGCGATGCGCTCCTGCGCCTCCGCGAACTCGACACTCGGGTCACGGTCGTCGTTCGCCGTCTCGCCGACGAGTCCGGGAATCCGTCCCAGGTACTTCTGGATCATCGCGAAGATCACCGCGCGCCCGCCGGGCTTCCCGGCCCGCCGCAGCATCCCCTCCACGTCCGCCTGCGACTTGGCGATCCGTACGGGGCGACCGCTGACGCGTACTGCGGCCGACAGCTGCCGTTCGAGCTGCTTGCGGTCGGTCACGACCAGCAGGGTGAAGCGGTTCAGCTCGGGGTCCCGGCTGCTCTGGAGCCGCCGGGCGAGGAAGGCCATGGTCAGGCTCTTGCCGGAACCCTGGGTGTGCCAGATGACACCGCCGCGCTCGTCGTCCTCCGCCGCCGGGTCGAGGCGGGTGCGCCCGGTCCGCAGCTTGGCCACGATCTTCTCGACGGCCCGGTACTGCTGATGCCGGCACACCGCCTTCACAGTCAGCGGCGGCTCCCCCTCCTTCGTCTTCACCGGCATCTCGAAGACGTAGTGCCGCATGATGTTCAGCAGGTTGCGCGGCTTGAGGACGATGGCGGCGAGCTTGTGCTGGTCGGTCGGCTTCTGCCCGTCGCCGAGCAGCCGCTTGCCGTTGTCCTGCCGGGTGGCCTGGAGGGCACGCGCAAGCGCCGCCTCGTCCTGGTAGTCCGGAGTGACGCTGCGCCAGGCGGCGAAGTGCTCCTCGGTCGACGTGATCGTGCCGAGGGCAGCCTCATCCCCACTGGCAGCGACGAGCAGTTGTACGGACGCGAACAGTTCCGGCACACCGCTCGGCCGGTCGCGCGGCGCGCGGACGTCGTCGTCCAGCGGCTCCCCGCAGTAGGCCCGCAGATCGCGGACGGCCTTCCCGATCGGATCCTTGATGTGGGGGCTCTTGCACTCGATGACGACGACGGGAATCCCGTTGACGAAGAGGACGAGGTCGAGGACCACTTCCTTGCCGTCGGCGGCACGCACCCTGAGTTGGTCGACGACGAGGAACTCGTTCCGCTTCAGGATCTCGGCGTCGTCGAGTCCTTCCAGCTCCCAGTCGACGTACTGCACGTGAACGGTCTTGCCCTGATGGTGTACTTCGTGCCCGTTCGCGGGGGTGCCGCTGAGCAGAAGGCTCGTCACATCGCTGTTGACGTCCTTCAGCTTGTTCGTGGCAACGTTGCGCGCCGCCCTGCGAAGTTCACCGACGGCGCCCTCGACATCGGCCTGCCCCATCCAGGCCTCACCGGTACCCGTGACGCGGTTGAGCCGCTGGATCGCCGAACCGAGGCGCCGGGTGAGAAGGACATCGCCGTACGCACGATTGTCATCGGGGCCCGACAGTTCCGGCCCGTGGACGTGCCGCCATCCCATCGCCTTCAACTGCTCGACGAACGGGCGCTCCACCTCGTCCAGTTCGGCCGTGCCCCGTGCCATGCGTACGCGCCTCTCGCCGTCTGCTGCCTGGCGCCGGTCGATCACGTGCCGACCGGTGCCTCATTTTGCGCCACACGGGGCGGATGCGGCATCGGTTGCGTCCAGTTCAGGCCGTCTGTTCGACTGCCGATCGAGGGGGTTTCGAGACGTTTCGCCGACTCGCGAGCGCGCTGCGGACCTGGGCGGCGTGTCGGTGCACGTCGTGGGCGGAGAGTGGGTGGGGGCCACGATCGGGTCTCCCTGCCTCGACGCCGGGCCGGAACGCTGCGGAGACGGCCGGCTGAGCGTCCGAATGGGCTCCGACTACCCGGCAGGCCCGACAAAGGCCGTCCGGAAGGGCTTCGGGGCGGCCGGGCACACCACAGTCGGTGCAAACCACCATGGCGCGGACCGTGCGTTCCACGGGAGTGGGCAGCTCGGGCGGCATCTTGTCGCGCAGCCGCCGCTGCACGAGGGCACGCGGTGAGTGCACGTGCTCGGGGAGCCCGGCGACGAGGGACTGCGCCAGGTGGTCCACGGTGGCCCCCCGGGCGAGCCACGTGGACGCGAGTTCTTCCAGGAGGGCACAGTCGGCGGCGGAGAGGGGCAAGCGGGGCTCGGTGCGGCCGAGTCGGGCGAGGGCTTTATAGGCGGGGGAGGGCGCGGGCCGTTCCGTGAGGTGTGTCGGATCGGCTTGTTCGGCGTGCTGTGCTTTCCGGGGCTGTACGTCACCGGGGGCGCTCAGGGGCGCAGAGACCGGGCACGCCTCTGTGGGAGCCTCGGGCTGCACCTCGACCTGTACGTCATCCACGAGGAACCGGGCCCACCAGTCGCTGTCACGTGCGGTGGCGGACCAGTGGGTGCGGAACACCCACCGGGTCACGCCCTCACCGCCCTCACCGCCGTCACCGGTCGCCCCGCAGCCCTCCGCGCGGCGGCGCACGCGACGCAGGTGACCGGCCCGGGAGAGCTCGTTGAGGGCGGTGCGGACAGCCTGCTGACCGTAGAGGGGCAGCACCTTGGCGAGGGTCTTGGCGTCCATGGCGGCGCCGTCGGGGAGCCGGTCGATGAACGCGGCGACGTAGCCCTCACGGGGCGAGAGGTGATCGAACCCGTCGGAGCGGGAGGGCGACCGGTCCGGCGTGGACCGTTTGCCGTATCCGGGGTTGGCCATGGGGTGTGCGGACGCGGGCATGACCGCGTTAGGGTCTTGAGAAGCCATGAGATCGCTTGTTCCGATCTTGAGGTGAGGCCCCGGCGTGGTGTTGGTAGCACCTGCCGGGGTCGTTTGTTTCTGCGAACGCTAGAGGTTCGCGACGGCGCGTGGCAAGCCGATCACGAAAAGTCATGTGCACAGGTGTGCCCGGGGGTTGGGAGGGAGGGTGGGTTCTAACCAACCGCCCAATCCTTACAAACAGAGCTCGGATCTCGTCGCTCGAAGCACGGGCTTCGAGCGACGGTGAGTCAGGTGCTTCGGACGTGGTCCACGAAGGCGGCCCAGGCGTGCGCCGCAACCGCGAACTCCGGGCTCCGAGCCCCGAGCTTCGAGTCCCGGACGTGGGTGACGTGAGGGCAGGCGGCGACCTCTACGCAGGCGTTGTCGAAGTTGGTGCTGTGACTGGACTTGCGCCAGGCGTAGGCGACTTCGAGGCAGTTGCCACCCTGGTCGTCGCTATGACTGGACTTGAACCACACAAGCTGGGAGTCGGTCACAGCTCCTGCGCCACCTTCCTGACGAACTCAGCTGACTCCTCGATACTGAGGGCATGCATGCGGATCATCGCATGGCGTGCCGACAATGCACTGACCTTCTCGGCGTTGGCATAGAGCGCACTTGTCTCATGCCCCTCCACGTATCCGTAATGCATGTGGTCGGCGGTCTCCAGCAACACGACGGGACCGATGAGGGCGACGCCACTGCACCGCCCCTGCGGCAACACCTGGATCGACACGTTCCGCAACTCGCCTATTTTCGGGAGATGTTGCAACTGGTATCTCATGGTCTCGCGACCACCCACCATCGCGCGGAGCGCCGCCTCGTAGACCACGAAACCGAAGATCACGCTCTTCTTCTGCGTCAGCGCTTCCTGGCGACGCAGTCGCGCAGACACTCGTTCTTCAATGGTCTCGTCATCCAAGGGCGGACAACTCCCGCCGATCAGCGCCCTGACGTACCCCTCCGTCTGCAGCAAACCCGGGATCAGTAGCGGCTCATACGAGTACACGGCCTTCGCGTCTGCCTCAACGGCCATGAACTCCTGCGACCGGGCCGGAAACGGTTCCGGCTTCAGGAACTCCTGGGCGGCGATCAGTTTCCCGCCCGCGCCACACATCTGGTCCGCGGCCTGCAAGAGGCGGAAGGTCGGCCGCCGCCGGCCGGTCTCCATCGACTTGACGTACTCGTAGTCGTAGCCGGCCTCCTTGGCCAGTTCCTGTCGGCTGACCCCGGCCTCCTCGCGCCACAGCTTGATCTGGCTGCCGCAGTACCGCCACGCCTGCTGTGGCTGCTGAGCATCTCCGGAAGTCACCACGCCCGATCCGCCTCCCGCCGACACAGCGTGTACAAGCACGCCGTGTACCCGCGCCGCCACTCCCGAGGTTAGGCGGCATCGACCAGCCTGATCACGGCAAATGACGGAGAATCACACGCAAGGACCGAAGCACATGCCGATGCCCGAAGACCGCCCTCGGTCTGCTCCGATCGCCGCCCCCAAGGACATCGAGTGGCGCCTGCCGCGCCACGCCCGAAGCGTGGGCAGAGCCCGGACTCTCCTCCGGGAGCAGGCCACTTCATGGAAGATCCCGGAAGAGGTGGCAGAGACGGCGGTCCTTCTGCTCAGCGAGCTGATGACGAACGCGTACCGCCACGCGAGGGTGTCCCCCGGCCGAGAGATCTGGGCCCGCTGCGCCCTGGACGACGACCGCGTCCGCGTATGGGTGACGGACGCGAGCGACACGCTTCCCACGCCCCGGAATACGTCACCGGACGACGAGTCGGGCCGAGGCCTGGAACTGGTGGCAGCGCTGGCGGACGACTGGGGTGCGGCTCCCCGTGAGGGTGGCATCGGCAAAACGGTGTGGCTCGAACTCCGGCTCACGCCTAAGGCATAGCCCTATGCGACGTTGCGCAGCCGTGCGTTCCCGGACAGCAGGTCATCGGTCAGCCCATTTTTAAGCGTCTGGAGCTTAGCCAGTTCATCTCGATCACTGGCCAACCTTTGATCGAACGCTTCGATCGGCGCAACAAGGCGTCGCTGCTCCTCAATTGAAGGCAGCGGCAAGCAGATGGAGCCGACAAGCGTGCCATTGAGGTTGGTCTGGTTCGACCCCTGCCCGATCTTCCGAATCTCGTTATAGCTACTCTCAAGCCAATGGTAGAGATACCGGTTATCGAGACGCGTCGGGTCGCACACAATGGCCGCCGCTGCCTGGTTGACTGTGGCATCGACCCCCAAGACTGCGCTCCTGCCGCGTGTGACTCCCTCCCCATACATCGCCAGCAGCACGGTCCCTTTCGGATAAACTCGTAGACCTGTCTCGGTAACAGCCCTTCGGGTCACACATTCGCCGCTATCAGCAATCACGGAGAAATTGATCTCTGCTGTGCGAACCCACGGGACAGTGCCACCAACCCAATAGTCCCCACGGGAACGCGAAGGAGTGCTGCCGGACGAAACAGCGGCAACGTCGCCCAAGACAGCCCAGCCCCTCTCCTGACTACTCAAAATTTTCCGCATGATTTCACCCCTAACAAGGCGGCCTTTCACGATCGACGCCTCGATGGATTTCTCTTGATCGTCGAGCGCCGAGAAAACCTCGACAATGCGTCGCTGCTCAGCAAGCGGCCGCAGCGGAAAAGAGAGCTTGGCGAACCGGTCTCCCCCTAGGTGTGCAATGCTGGTGGTTTTCTTAGCAATCGCCGCGAACACCCCGATTCTAAGCCACCAGCTGAACACGGCTTGCGCATACTCAGGGAGGACGGCACCTCCTGCGCGAAACCGCACCAAAGTGTTCTGGAAGTAATAGACGTTTGCGGGTTCCTTGTAGATGGCACTACGCCCTACAAGTTCGAGACTCTGCCCCTCATTTAGTAGAATATCCCCCGGCCGGAGCAAATAGATCAGCCGCTCACTGGGTGTGAATCCCATCAAATTCACATCCGAGTAATCAATCCGACCGTCAAGTACATTAGCGACCCGTAGGTACGGCAGCTGCTTTCCGTTGGCACGGCTCGCCGGTGAAAGCTGCTTTCCCATTCGCACCTCGCCGACCTCGCCCACAGGGAGCCAGCGAATTGAGTCCTCAGCCGACATAACCCAACTCCTTCAGGAACCCGCCCAGCACCTCAGCCGCCTTCTCCCGCCGCCCCTCGATTTCCCGCAACGAAACCCCGTACTTCCCGTCCCACACCCGATACGTCTCCGCCAACTCCCGCTGGCGGCGCACCACATGTCCGCCCAGCTTCCCGGAGAGGTCGTCCCGCAGGATCCCCAGGACCACGTCCCGTTCACCCGCAACCTCGGCCACGGCCCTGCGCGCCTGCTTCAGCACCGGCTCCGGCACGGAGAGGGGTTCAGCCGAACCGCCGTCGCCCCCCTCACCCGGAAGCGTCAGCAAAGTCTCCTGCTGAGCCTGCGCCGCAGACGAAACCACAGCCGCGGCCTCGGCCTTCTTCTTGGCCTTCTCCGCCTGCTCCCGCTTCTTCCTCCGGACCCCCGGCACCGGCCAGAAGTCGTCCTCCAGCTCCTCGATGACCTTCTTCGTCGCGGTCCGCCGCTTCTTCAGGTCGCGCATCTCCGCGTCACTGAGAACCGCCTCGACCAGTGCGGGGTCGATCTCCCCGGGCTCGCCGGATTCCTCGCCGTCCTCGGAGGGATCCCCCTCTTCGCCGGCCTCCGCCGCAGCCCGCGCCGCTGCCAGCGCGGCCTCCGCCTCCAGGCCCGCCTTCACCTTGGCGTCGAGGTCCGCGTGCGTGCGGTCCGCCGACGCGAGTTCCTCCAGGAACTCGGGGGCGATCGCGGCGATCACCTTGTGGCCGTACGCCTGCCGCCGTTCCGCCGAGGAACGGTCACGCGCACCGCCCGTGCGCGGGTCCGGCTCGGGCGCGAGCATCGTCTCAACGGTCTCGACCCAGCCGTCGACGACACCGGCGAAGCCGTTCACCGACAGTGCCTTCAACTCGTTCTTGGCGTCGTGCCACCAACCGGCCACCGCACCGGCGAGGGCGTAGCGGTCCAGGAGGCCGACCCGCAACAGACGTTCCCTGAAGGAGTCGATCAAGTCGGCCCGCAGACGCGCCAGTTGGGCCTTGCGCTCGTGCTCCGTGCGGTCGTCGCCCTCGATCGGCTCCAGCGCGGCGATCTGCTCCGTCTCCGACGCCCACCATTCCTCGAAGGCGTCCCAGAGCTTCTGCTCACGCCCGCTCGCCAGCTCGGCCAGTCGTGCCGCGTCCGGCCGCTCGGCCTCGGGTAGGAAGTCGACGTACTCGGGGTCGTCGTCGCGGACCGCGAAAAGGTCCCGTACCCCGATGTCGTACGCGTCGAGCAGCTGCTTCTTCGCCTCGATCTCGGTGGTCGGGACGCCGCCCACGAGGTGAGCCCGTACGTCCTGCGGCTCGGGCGGCGGGGTGTTGTCGACGTAGCGGCGGATGTTGAAGTTGAAGTCGTTCTCCTCCAGTTCGGAGCGGTCGACCACCCGTGCGAAGCTTTCCGCGTCCTTGAAGGCCTGGAAGGTGGAGACGATCTTCTCGACGTGTTCGGGCAGGAGGACGTTCTGGGCGCGCTCCGCGTGGAACTCCCGGTCCGCGTTGATGAACAGGACCTTGCCCCGACGGCTCTGCTGCTCCTCGCGGCCCGGCGCGCGCAGCACGATCACACAGGCCGGGATGCCGGTCCCGTAGAAGAGGTTCGGCGCGAGGCCGATGACCGCCTCGATCAGGTCGAGCCGCAACAGCTCGGCGCGGATCTTGCGCTCGTCGCCACCACGGAACAGCACGCCGTGCGGCATGACGGTGAACACGGCCCCGGCCCGCTTCTTCACCATGTCCAGCATGTGCTGGAGGAACATCAGGTCGGCTTTGCCGCGCTCGGACGTCTGGCCGTGCGGCATCCGCGTCAGCAGGTTCGGCACCTCGGCCTGCTTGTAGTCCATGGAGAACGGCGGGTTGCTGAGGACCAGGTCGAAGTCCCCCTCGGGGTGCATCGGGTTCGTGAGGGTGTCGCCGGTCTTGAGGGAGAAGTGCTTGGCGCCGTGGAAGAGCATGTTCATGGTGGCCATGACCCAGGAGCCGCTGTTGGCGTCCTGCCCGGCGAGCAGCAGGTCGTCGGAGTCCTCGCCGTGCTCGTCGATGTACTCCATGGCGTGGATGAGCATGCCGCCGGAGCCGACGCACGGGTCGTAGATGCGCATCCCGCCGTGCGGCCGGGCCAGCTCGACCATCATGCGGACGACGGAGCGCGGGGTGTAGAACTCGCCGCCCTTGCTGCCGGCCGAGTCCGCGAAGTCCTTGATCAGGTACTCGTACGCGGCACCGATCATGTCGGGGAACTCGAAATCGTTCCCGCGCAGCCGGATGCTGCCGAAGTGTTCGACCAGCGCGGCGAGACGCTTGTCGGCCAGCTCCGCCGCGGAGCCCTTGCCGCTGCCCCCACCGCCGATGCGGTTGAAGTTGACGTGCCCGAACAGACCGCGAAGCTCGCTGTTGCCCTCCTGGTTCTCCAGCTCGTCGAGGGCGGGCTGGAGGTACTCCATGGCCACGTTGTCGACGGCACCGGCGAGCCGGTCCCAGCGGGCCTTCTCCGGGACGAAGATGACCCCGCGGGGGCGATAGAACTCGAACTGCTCCGCGTCGTCCTCGGCGTCCTCGCGGCTCTCGCCGGCCTTCAGCCGCTCATCGATGATCGCCTCGCGGGCGGCCTCGAACTCGTCGTTGACGCGCTTGAGGAAGAGCAGCACGAAGATGAAGTCGCGGTACTCGGCGGCGTCCATCGTGCCGCGCAGGATGTCCGCCGCCGCGAAGAGATGGCGTTCCAACTGCGCGAGCGTGAGCTTGGCCACGTACGGCACTCCCCTGGGGTGACTGGATGTCCGGTTGCGGATGCACCGGGAAGCCTACGGCTTACCGTGCCTGCGACAGCACCGTATCCAGCCGACGTCGTGTGTGCGGCGACACCGAGGCAAGGGTGCCACCGCAAGTGCTCTCAGTCCTCGTAGCTGACCGACGTCCGGGCAGACCTCAGGTCCTCCATGAGCGTTCCCTTGATCAGTTCCAGCTTGGACAACTGGGCGAAGCGCAGCTCGCGCTGTTCCTCCAGCATGGCCATCTCCTCCGCGATGCGTCGCTGCACCGGCTCGGCAGGCAGATCGATTTCGACGTCGAGCAGCCTGCCTGCGGACAGGTCGTAGAGATCTCTTTGGGTGAAGCGCGCCTGTGCTTCGATCAAGGGACGGACGGAGGGTTGGGAGAGCCACGCCTTCAGGTATTCCGGAGACAGACGAGCGGTATCAGGGACCAGGCGCAGTACGTTGTTCCCACAGGCAGCAGCGGGTAGCTGATCTCGCCAGACCACCGCTCGATAGCCGCGTCCCGCCATGAAACGGCCCGTCACCAGGACATCTCCCGATTGCAGCCGGTCCGCCGGGCGCGGCGACGAGCCCGGCGGGAGATAGCGAACCTGTGCCAACTCCAGTCCTCGCTCCGACAGGTTGCGCGCCTCCACGACGGGGACACCGTCCGGCTCCTCGCCGAACCGTGCGGCGGCACCGCGCCGGGCGGCTGCCACCACATCCCGCAGTGGACAGCGCTCCACCTGCCCGTCGGCGTCGGGGGACGTATCCGTGAGCAGTGGCAGGAAGACCAGCTGCTCGTCGACGGCCAGCTTCTCCAGTGCGGCCTGCACGGTCTTCTCCGTGTCGATGAGTTCGTAGATACGCGCGGCCGTCCGGCGTCGCCGAGCGGCTGTGCCTCCGTCGTCTGCTCCGAAGGCCCAGGCGCTCTGCTCGGACCACGGGTTGTGAAGCACCACGGTTTCCGGCGTGCCGGTGAGCTGGGACTCGATCTCGCGGAAGGACAGGCCGTACTTCTGTTCCCAGCGCTGATAAGTGCCGACGAGTTGGTGCCGCCGCCGACGCACCATGGCTTCAAGACGACCGGCCATGCCTTCCTTCAACGGCGCCAGGTGCGTGCCGGGCAGCGTCTCCGTACCCCGTTCGCCCCACGTCCGAAACGCGGGTCTGGCACCGGCCCACCATTCCGCCAACGCGCCGACCAGGGCGTCCTCCGACAGAAGCCCCGGCTCCAGCAGACTCGCCGGGAAGGACGACATCAGATCCTTCCTGAGCCGGGCGAGCCCGCCCCGCGGTCCCCCGGTTCCCCGCCCGCCCGGGAGGACGCCAGCGATGTCCGCCTCCGCGCGCAGCCACCACGCTTCGAAGGCGGCACGGAGCCTGTCCTCCCGGGGGCGTGCCAGTTCGGCGAGGCCTTCCGCGTCGAGCCGCCGCTCGCGGAGCGGGAAGTCCATGTACGGAGAGTCCGGCCCCCGGGGCATGAAGAGCCGCGAAGCCGGAATGTCGTAGGCACGCAGGAGTGCCGCCTCGGCCTCGATCTCGGCAACGGGCATCCCGCCTTGCATATGGGCGTGGATGTCCTGAGGTTCGGGCGGCGGCGTACTGTCGACGTACCGGCGGACATCGAGGTTGTCACCGTTGGCCGCGAGCCGGCCCCGGTCCATGACACGCGCGAAGCCCTCCACATCCTCGTAGGAGCGGAACGCGGTGGTGATCTTCGCAATGTTCTCCCCGCCCAGGACGTTCCGGGTCTGTGCTTTCCGGAACTCGCGGGAGGCGTCAACGAACAGGACCTTGCCGCGGCGCTCCCGAGCTTTCTCTCCCGGAGTTCGCAGAACGAGCACGCACGTCGGAATACTCGTGCCGTGGAAGAGGCCGACGGGCAGCCCGATCACGGCCTCGATCACGTCGGCATCCAGCAACGCCGTACGTACGGCCCTCTCCGAGTGGGCGTCGCGGAACAGGAGGCCATGGGGCATGACGGTGCAGACGGTTCCCTTTCTCTCCTGTACCAGGCCCAGCATGTGCTGGACGAAGGCGAAATCGGCCGGGCCCCGCTCGGAAGGCGGACCGTACGTCAGCCTGCGCCAGAGCGCCTCCACCTGTTCGGGTCGCAGCCGGAGACCGAAGGGCGGGACGCTGAGCACCATGTCGTACCCGGCCTGCGCCATGTGTCCGTCGGTGAGCGCGTCAGCCCGCTCCAGAGCGCCGACCCGGGCCTCGTGGAAATACAGGCTCACCGCTGCCAGGACATAGGAAGCCAGGTTGACGTCCTGCCCGTAGAGCAGTGTTTCCCGCTGATCCTCGTCCTCGACCTGCTCACTGGCTTGGACGAGGATGCCTCCCGTTCCGCAGAACGGATCGCAGATCCTCATGCCCGCGCGTGGCGATGCCAGTCCGGCCAGAAGTCGGGCGACCTCACGCGGTGTGTAGTGTTCGCCGGCTCCCGCCGAGGAATCGGCGGTCCGCTTCATCTGGGCTTCCACGATCTCGCCCAGCAGCTCCCGATGAGCGAGACTCACGAAGTCCAGACGGAGATCCTGGAACAGACCGACCAAGCGGGCCCACCGGTTCTCGGGAAGACGCTTCAAGGTGGCCCAGGCCACTTCGACGAGCTGCGCGAACGCCTCCCCGCACCAACCGCCGATCCGTTGCGCCCATTGCCGAGAACGGAGGTCGCGCGCCAGACCCTCGAAGCACGAGATGCATTCGTCTCGAGTGAGGGATTTGTAATTATCGGCGCGACGACCCCACGGAGAAAGCCGCAGACCGTACTCGTCGTCGAGGTGCTTGCAGACAAGCAGGGCGAGGGCCAGGTCTGCGCCCCGCTGCTGGTCCATCGCGCCGCGAGTTACGTCAAGAGCCTCGAACAGCGCCTGCTGCACCGACCCGAACGTAGTGATCTCGCGCGTCATGGCCTTCCCCTCGCCGCTCCACCGCACAGCTCCGCCCCATGGCCCCGACAGGTCAGTAGTCGATCACGTCGAGGCCGTCCTCCACGAAGCTCCACACGTTGGTGTACGGATCCCAGTGGTTCTGATCAAGGCTCTTGTGCCCTGCGTTGATCTGCTTGGCATGCTGCCGGGCCTTCTTGTACTTCCTCTGTAGCTGGCCGGGCATGACCCGCTTGGCCTGCTCCGGGGAGACGGACCGGATGGTGGGGCCGTAGGTCTGGGCGAAGCCTGGCTGGTTCTTCAGTCTGCCCGCCGCGCTGTCACAGACGCCGCCGAAGGTGCTCGTGTAGTTCTGGTAGTGGAGCAGGCGCCACAGCTCGAAACAGGGGTGGGAGTAGGCGACGTGCAGCTTCGCCTTCCGGGCCCGCGAGAAAGCCGTCGGGATGTCCTCGTGCTGGTCCCGGTCGAAGAGACACCACACCTGAGGCCAGTTCCAGTCGTCGGGGTTCAGTTTCGCCTTCTTGGCGGCCCTCTGGACCTCGGTCCACTTCACGATGGCCTCGTCCACGAGCGGCAGCGGCTTGCGGCGCTTCGTCGGTGCGTTCAGGTTCTCGACACTGCAGTTGACCTTACGGCCCTGTTGTGCGCGGGTGCCCTGTTCGGTGACGAACTCGATGAATTCCGGCTCGGTGACCTCGCCCTCGGTGAAGACGTACACCTCACGCGGACGATCCTGAGGCAGCACTCTCTTGTGCCTGCCTGCGATGTTGTCCCGCCCCTTGTCCCGCGCCATCAGGAACGCTCTGCCTCCCCTGCCAGTGCCGTCAGCACTCTGCGGCCGATCTGTCCTTGAGTCACTCTCGGAACGGCGCCGAACGCTCCTGCGAGGTAGGAGTCCGAGAGGTCCTCGTCGGGACCCGGCTCCGCGTCGCTAAGCGGGTACAGCTGTGTCGCGCCGCCCGAGTCCTTCTCCGTGAGCCAGACCTGCCCCGGTTCCAGGGGACGCCCGCCTCTCGGCGACTTCAGCAGCGACGGAGCATGGGACGTGAAGACCAACTGGGCACCCTTGGTGTTGACCCAGGGTGCCTGGAAAAGGCGTACGACCTCTGCGGCGAAGCGTGGGTGGAGGCTGGAGTCCAGTTCGTCGATCAGCAGGACGGCGCCCTTGTCCAACGCCAGCAGCAGTGGTCCGATCAACGCGAACCACGAACGCGTGCCGAACGACTCGCGCTGCCAGTCCATCGCCACGGGCTCGTCGGAGTCACCGCCGTGCAGCAGGCGTACGAGCGGGGACTGTCCTGGGCGCTGCTCCACCTCGGCGCCCCGAATACCTAGGTCGGCGACTCGTAGCAGTTCCTCGATGCGGTCGCGAGCGTTCTCGTCCAGCAACTGGCGGGCGGTATAGGCCTCGCGCTGCGTACGCTCCGTCTCCGGTGTGACATCCCACAGGTTCTGGTTGAACCAGTCGTAGATTCGCGTGAGTTGCGGGTGGTTGTCGTTCGCCGCCCGGCTGAGCATGAGGGCGTTCGGGCGAGTGCTGCGGGCCAGGTGCGCTCGGTCGTGGATGCGGTCGCCGGGGAAATCGAAGACGTTGTCTCGTGCGGCGTCGCGGTCCAACCATACCTGCCGGCGCCCCTTCGGGTAGGCGTGAAGCCATTCCGACTCCACCACCCTCGGACCGAGCTCGAACCCGTAGGTCCAGCGGACGCCGTCGTCGAGCACGAAGTCGGCCTCGTAAAACGTGCTCTCCGTAGCCGACTTGGGGTCGAGTGCGAACTCCTCCCGGGGAATCCCCTGGTAGGACGTCCAATCGGAGTACGACCCGAGAACCGCTGCCTTCATCTTCTTCAGGGCGACAATGACATTGGACTTACCCGAAGCGTTCGCGCCGAAGATGCCCAGGAGCGGATAGACCTGAAGCGACTTTCCGTCCGACAAGGTCAGGGTGCGTGCCGCATCCGACTCCTCGCCCTGCGGCACCACGAAGGACAGCTCTTGCTCGTCGCGCAGCGATCGAACATTCGCCGCGCGAAACCGCAGCAGCATGCTGTCCTCCTCTCGTCGCGCACAGGGTATCCGCGTGATCGCGCACGCGCCTACCGGACGGTCACATCGATCCGGGTTTCGGCCGCGTCAGACCAGTCGTCGCGCCGTCGCCCAGCGCGTCAGCTCGTGCCGGTTCGACAGCTGGAGCTTCCGCAGCACCGCCGAGACGTGCGACTCGACCGTCTTGACGGAGATGAACAGCTGCTTGGCGATCTCCTTGTACGCGTACCCCCGGGCGATGAGGCGCAGGACCTCGCGCTCGCGCTGGGTGAGACGGTCCATGTCCTCGTCGACGGGCGGGGCGTCGGTGGAGGCGAAGGCGTCGAGGACGAACCCGGCGAGGCGGGGTGAGAAGACCGCGTCGCCGTCCTGGACGCGGAAGACGGAGTCCACGAGATCCGTGCCGGTGATCGTCTTGGTGACGTACCCCCGGGCACCGCCGCGGATCACCCCGATCACGTCCTCGGCGGCGTCCGACACGGACAGCGCGAGGAAACGGACCGGCTGCTCGGCATCGGCCATCAACGGGGCACAGCGGCGCAGCACTTCGACGCCGCCGCCGCCGGGAAGGTGGACGTCGAGGAGGACGACCTCGGGGCGGGTGGCCGTGATGACCGTGACCGCCTGATCGACGTCCGCCGCCTCGCCGACCACCTCGACGCCGGTCCGCTCGGTCTCCCCGATCTCGGCCTGCACCCCCGTACGGAACATGCGGTGGTCGTCGACGAGCACCACGCGCACCCGCCGCCCGCCCTCGGTGCCGGCCGGCTCGGCCGCGGGGGCGGCGGCTCCGGATGCGGCGGCCACGGGGGTCTCCCCGGTGGCCGAACCGCCGGACTCCACAGGCTCGTTCGCGTCGCTCATGACGTCTTCTCCGCCCTCTCCATCTCCAGCTCGACCTCCGTGCCGCCGTCCGGCACCGCGCGCAGTCGCGCCGTGCCGCCGTTGCGTTCCATACGGCCGATGATCGATTCTCTAACGCCCATGCGGTCGGCGGGTATCGCGTCGAGGTCGAAGCCCGGGCCGCGGTCGCGGACGGACACGAAGACCGTCCTGCCCTCGACTTCGGCGTAGACCTGTACGGCGCCGCCCTCGCCACCGTACTTGGCCGCGTTCACCATCGCTTCCCGCGCCGCCTGCATCTGCGCTGTCAGGCGGTCGTCGAGCGGGCAGTCGCCGACGACCACGACCTCGATGGGAACGCCGTGCTTGTCCTCGACCTCGGCGGCATGACGGCGGACCGCCTCGGCGAGGGTGTCGGGCTCGTCGTCCTCGTCCTTGCCGCTGCCCTCCGGCTTGTAGAGCCAGGCCCGCAGATCGCGCTCCTGGGCGCGGGCCAGCCGCCGCACCTCGTTGGCGTTCTCCGCGTTGCGCTGGATCAGTGTCAGGGTGTGCAGCACCGAGTCGTGGACGTGGGCGGCGACTTCGGCCCGCTCCTGCGCGCGGATGCGCATCAGTCGCTCCTCGGACAGGTCCTGGGTCATCCGGACCAGATAGGGGCCGGCGAGGAGCGCTATGCCGACGAGGACCGCGAGCGCCGCCTGGAGCACCGAGCCGAGGTGGGCCGCGGAGCCCTGGAGGACGAATATCCCGGAGACTCCGGCGGTGACGAGCAGAACGCCCGCCGCGGACCGCAGCAGCGTGAGCGTGCGGCGACGACGGCCGACCTCCACCCAGCGGGCCCGCCGGGCGTTGTCCGCCTGGCGCCACACCAGGGCGACACCGGCGCCGACGAGGACCGTCGGCCACAGATACGCCTTCGTCCCGCCGCCGAGATTCACATTGCCGACGAAGACCATGGCCACGACGACCATGAGGAGCAGGGCGACGATCTGGCCCTTGTCCGGCTTGCGGGCCACGAGCCTGCGCCGGCCGTCGGGCGAGGTCTCGGTGGTGAACGCTGGCGTACGGCCGGAGCCGACGCCGCCGACGCCGAGCGGCACGAAGAACCAGAACGCGGCGTACAGCAGCGCGCCCAGCCCGTCCGCCATGAACAGTCCTACGAACATCAGCCGCACCCAGACCACGGGCAGCCCGAGATGCCCGGCGAGCCCTCGCGCCACGCCCCCGAGCCAGCGTCCGTCGCTGCTGCGGTAGAGCTTGCGCGGGGGCCGCGGGTCGTCGACGGGCATGGCTGCGGCTTCCGGCATGGCATCGATGTTCACACGCCTGGCGGACCGGAGCATCAGGGTCGGCCCCGGATACTCCCCTGATCTTCGGCAAACCGGCGTTCGAACGGTCCCCGCCCCTCCCCTCGGGGCGGATATCAGGGTTCGGCCAGGGTCATCCCGACTCCCGCCGCGCCGTCCCGCCCGTCACCATGGACGCATGACAGATCAGCAGCACGCGGCAGCGGAGCCGGACTCCGGCACCGCTCCGGGTGATGAGCCGCGCGCTCACGGGGAAGCGGGCACCGCACGGCCCGCGGGCGCCAGCGCCGTCTCCGAGGTGCCGCGCAGGTTCCGGCGCGACCGTCGGCAGAAGATGGTGGGCGGGGTGTGCGCCGGGCTCGGCAGGCAGTGCGACATGGACCCGGTGATCTTCCGGATCGTGCTCGCGGTGCTCGCCGCGACCGGCGGCATCGGCCTCATCTTCTACGGCTTCGCCTGGCTCTTCGTCCCGTACGACGAGGACGAGGAGAACGAGATCCGCAAGCTGCTCACCGGCCGCGTCGACGGCCAGGCCCTGGCAGCCGTGCTCTTCGCCCTGGTCGGCTGCGGGGTGTTCCTGTCCATGCTCAACAACGGCGGGGTGCTGACGTTCGCCGTCGTCCTGTCCCTGCTGCTGGCCGGCGCGGGCTACTGGTCGCAGCACCGCGGCGCCACCGACCCGGACCCTTCCCCGAGCTCTGGGCTGCGCTCAAGCAGGGGAAGCCCCATAGCCGCCCAGGCCGTCGCCGACGCCCCGCCGGAGGCGCAGGCACCGCCCGTCCCCGCCGCGTACCCCTCCTGGTGGCGCGACCCGATAGTCAAGGACGGTTCGCACGTCGGCGGCACCGGCTATCTGTGGGGCCCCCTGGAGACCCGGGACCGTGATGTCGCGGATCTCGCGGCCGCGCTCAACATCGCGCGGGGCACCTCCCGCCCCGGCCTACGTACGGAAGGGGAGCGCAAGCCGCGCGGCCCCCGCCGGATCGGCGGCCGGATCTTTCTGCTCGCCCTCCTCGCGGGTGGCCTCGGCACCGGCCTGACCTGGAACGACCAGGCGCTCGGGACCAGCCTTCAGGCCGGGCTGGCCGCCGCCCTCATCGTCTTCGGCCTGGGCATCGCCCTCAGCTCCTTCCTCGGACGCACCGGCGCGGGAACAATCTTCCTGGCGGTGATCACGGCAGGCCTCCTCGCCGCCTCCGCGGCCCTGCCGAAGGACATCAGCACGCACTGGGTGCGCACGAACTGGACTCCGGCGACCGCGGCCGACGTACGGACGAGTTACGACCTCGGCACAGGCGTGGGCACCCTCGATCTCAGCCGCGTCGACCTCGCCAAGGGGCAGACGGTGAAGAGCAACGCGGAGGTGGGAGCGGGCCGGCTGGAGGTGATCGTCCCCAAGGACGCGACCGTGCGGCTCACCATCGACGTGGGTATCGGAGACATCCAGTTGCCGGGCGACGACAAGAAGGACGTGGACGTGGAACCGGGCAAGCACGACCAGGTGACCCTGGTGCCGACGACGGGCGGCAAGGACGGCGGCACCTTCGACCTCGACCTCCAGGTCGGCGTGGGCCAGGCGGAGGTGACCCGTGCTACGTCATGAGTTCCAGCCCGGAAAGCTGGTGGCGGGCCTCTTCCTCACCGCCGGGGGCATCGCCTACGCCGGAGACGCGGGCGGCTGGTGGGACACCGAGTGGTTCGCGATCATCCCCGTAGTCGTCGTCGGCCTCTGCCTCGCGGGCGCCGCGGCGACCGTGACCCACGCCGTACGCAGACGCCGCGCGGACCCGGGTCCGCGCGGCGTGAGGTCCTAGCACCGTTCCTCTAGCGGTAGGCCCCGGCGCGTTGCCTGCGCCGGGCTCGCAAGACCGCGTCCAAGGAGAAGACCGAGGCTCCCGCCAGCACGAGGGGGGTCCAGGCCATCAGATACGCGAGGTCGTTGCCGTAGTAGTACGGGTCGGAGGCCCAGCTCACGGTCAGCCACAGGCTGAGCGAGATGAACGCGCCGCCCAGCGCGGCGAGGCGGGCCAGCAGGCCGATCAGGGTGCCGATTCCGACGGCCAGCTCACCGAAGGCGATGGCGTAGCCGAAACCGACGGGGCTCTTCAGGGACAGGTCGACCAGGGCCGGGATCGCGGAGGAGTCACGCACCGTGCGCATCATGTCGCCGATCGACCCGGAGCCGGAGGCCTTCATGAAGGCGCTGTCGGTGAGTTTGTCCAGGCCGGCGTAGATGAAGGTGACGCCCAGGAACACCCGCAAGGGCAACAGGGCGTAACGGGTCGCGGTCTCCCGCCAGCCCCGCCTCTCCTCCAGATACGGTGCGTGAGTATCCGTCCGCATACCGTGAGTCATCGCTCTCCGCCGCCTCTCACCCGCGTACCGTCGATCCCTCAACAGACCATACGTACGAACCGATCCCCACGCTCATGGCCGGAACCTTTTTTCCTGCCCCCACCTCCCCGAACACCCCGGGCCGTCCCCCGGCGCGACGCCGCCCCCACAACCTTCTTTCGCCCCCTCCGCCCCTACCCTTCCCACCCCTGGGGCTCCGCCCCAGACCCCGCTCCTCAAACGCCGGAGGGGCTGGATCTTGCACGGGAGGGGCCGTGCCGGTACATCCCAAATGTCCGTCGCTTACGTTCGGATCGAGCAGCAGTTCGCACAGGTAGCCCACGTCTGATCCAGCGGCGAC